>JAJPKK010000013.1 GCA_021323775.1 Hyphomicrobiales bacterium | reverse complement strand
TGGCGGGTCCAGTCGGGCTTGAAGGCGATCTGGGTGACCTTGCGGGCGTTGGCCCAGGCGGCGGCGATGCGCTCGGCGCCCTTCGGGCTGCCGCCGTGGATCAGCACCATGCCGGGATGCTTGGCGTGGACCTGGTCGAGCCGGTCCCAGATCGCCCGGTGGTCGTTGAAGTCGAGACCGCCCGTGAAGGCGACCTTGGGGCCGGGCGGCAACAGCACCTCGGTCTCGCTGCGCCGCTTGGCGGCAACGAAGTCGCGGCTGTCGATCATCGCCGCCGTGAGGGTGCGGTGGTTGACCATCGACCCGGCGCGCGGGCGCCAGACTGAGCCGGTGTGGCGTTCATAGAGATCGGCGGCGTGATCGCGGAAAAGCTCCATGGCGTCGCGCCGTTCGATGAGGGTGAGGCCCTGTGCGATCAGGCGTTCGAGCTCGACCGAGCGGATTTCCGAGCCGTCCTGCTCCTTCTGGCTGCGCTTCTGGGCGCTCTCGTTGTCGTCGAGTTCGCGCCGGACGCGGCCGGCGGCGCGATGGAACAGATTGGCGGTCGACCACAGCAGGTCGTCGAGATCGGGCTCGAGGCGCGTCTCACGCAAGGTTGCGATCAAGGCATCGAAGATGTCGGCCACGGCGCCGCCGATGACGGGTGCCTCGGGCAGCGGGCGCGGATCGGGCTCGTCCTGGAACGGACGCCAGCCATAGAGCTGGAGCTCGGTGAGGACGTGTGCGGTCGGTGATGAGCTGTGCGGGTTGCCGTCGCGATCGGTCGTCATGGTGATGCCCTCCGTGGGACTGGCCGCGCCCATCGCGGCCTGCGAGGCGATCACCCGACGGCAGGCGCACCGGGGGCGCACCGCAAGCGGCCGGAGCGCAAGCGGAGGACGGCGGGCGGCGGCTATTTTGTCTCGCGATGCAAAGCCGGAGGCCCGCGCGGCTTGCCGCGTGGGGCCTCCGGCGGCGGAAAATAGCCGCCGCCCGCCGTTGCGGCCCCGGACTGCCTGCCGTCAGATCGCCCTCTCGCAGGCCGCGGGCGTGGCTTTCCGGCGGAGGGCATTCACCCGCGATCGGGTACGACGCCCCGCACGCTCATGTGACCGTTACGGACTCCGACAGGATGAACCGGCTAACGTCCTCCAGGACGAGTTGGTCACGCAGCGTTGCCCGAAGTGCAGCCACTCCCAGCTGGCGCAGGTCATCGTTGAAGTCCTTGAGGCGCGGTGCGAGCGTGATCGCCTCGATCCCGCCGGCCTGCGCCCGGCAGCTCAGTTGCTGCGCGGCCCGCCGGCCGGTCGCATCATTGTCCTGCGCGACATAGAGGCGCCGCAGCGTGGGCGGCGGCCGGAAGACAGCGAGGTGATTGGCGGATAGCGCCGCTGCCATCGGCATCGCCGGCAGGACGGTGCGCACCGACAGCACGGTCTCCAGGCCCTCGCCGGCCGCCATGACGTCGCTGGCGGTGCCGAACCGTACGCCATGCCCGGCGATCTCGCCCAGGGCGCGTCGGGGTGACGGCACCGGGGCCTTGTCGCGGCCGGACGGGTCGAGCCAGGTGCGCTGCAGGCCGGTGACTTTGCCGTCAAGGTCCGTGACTGCCGCGAGCAGCGCCGGCCAGACCTCATAGCGGTTGGCGCCCGTTGCCTCGTCGGTGGTGCGGTAGAAGCAGCGCGGGTGGAATCGCAACGCCCGCAGATCAGGTGTGATCGCAATGCCGCGATTCCGCAGATAGGTCTCCGCGACCGTGTCAGCGAGCGGATACGACATCACCAGCAGCCGGCGCGCAGTGTCCGGCAAACCATCCGGTGGTTCGGGCCGCAATAGTGCAGGCTGCGCCAGGCCAAGGAACCTGCGCGCTTCGGCGAGAACATCGGCAAGGCGGTCGAGGCCGCAGCTCAGTGCGATCAGGTCGAGAAGATCGCCGTGCTGGGCCGTCGCGGCGTCGGTCCACTTCCCGGCAGCTCCTTTGCCGTACAACGGGCCGTACAGGCGGACGTAGAGGCTGCGTCCCGGTGTGTTGGCGACATCGCCGACGATCCAATAGCGACCTTCGCGGCGGCCGTTCGAGAGATAGTAGCGGCACACGGCCTCGGCGCTGCGCGCGAGACGTTGAGCGAGGTCGGCGGCTTGGGAGGACATGGCTGTTCCTCCCTCATGCTGCCGGCCGCTCGGCGATCCGCACCAGCGGATAGCGTTCCATCAGGGCGCCGAGGATTGCTGGCCCGCCGGCCCCGACCGGCACGAACAGCCGCAGCTTCCAGGCGATGATCTCGGACATGAGTCCCATCGCCTTGAGCCGGTCGACCATCCCGTCCGTGAAACCGGCGACCTCGATGCGGAAGTCCCCCATGACCTTGGCACGGCGGACCTCAAGCCCGTCCTCCAGGTGCAGGATCGTCCGTCCGTCGAGTACGGCCACGAAGGCGTCAGCCGGATCGAGAGCCGGAGCCTCGCTCTCGACCGCCTGGGCGACCCAGGCCGGCGAGACCAGGCGGCCGATGATGCGCTCGCCATCATCGGTCTGGAGCCGATAGACCCGCATGGAGTCGTTCGGCAGCCGCTTCCAGATTGGCAGCAGCAACCCGGTGACGATGTGCAGGCTGCTGTCGGTGAACTCCGGTACTGCGGCGATCTCCGCTTCCCATGCGCGGACAAACTCGGCGCGTTCGGCTTCCCGCCAATGGGTCTGCGCCATGGTGCTGAGCGGGATTGCGGGCCGCTCCATCGGCCGGATCAGGCGGACGCGGCGTTCGACTTCGCCGTCATCCAGCATGAGGCTCGGCGCCGGCACCTGCACGGCGGCGCGTCCGGATTGGGCATTCACCAGCAGCCTGGCACGCGGATCGTTGGCGATATCAAGTGCTTCGGCCAACGTGAACGGCCGGTTGCGGTCGCGGCGGCTGATGGTGAATACCTGCGTCTCGGCGCCGCTCGCCGGGTGGACATAGAGCGTCCGGCGATCCGTGACCTTCAGGCTCTCCGCCGTGAGGGTCTCAACGCCCACATCATAAGTGCCGGAAGCGATGGCGCCCTCGATCCGGGTGCGCAGCAGGTCGTCGAACACGCCGAACAGCGTGTTCTGCATGTCGATGGTGAGCGCCAGGAGCCGGTTAAGGAAGGTGGTGATCGGCGGCAGGTCCTCGCGCAGCGAACCGTCATTGTCCGTCAACCGCAGTCCAGTGGCGTCCTCGAAGGTCTGAAGCGGACAGCCCTCGATCTTGCCGCTGTAGATCAGCAGGTAGAGCTGGCGCAGCGCCGCCCTGGCGTAGACGGATTCGAGATTGTCGTCGGCCCGGAACAGCCCCTGGCCGCCGGTCTGGCGCTGGCCCTTGGTGATGGCGCCGAGGGTATCGAGGCGGCGCGCGATGGTTGAGAGAAAGCGCTTCTCGGCCTTGACGTCGGTGGCGATCGGCCGGAACAGCGGCGGCTGCGCCTGGTTGGTGCGGTTCGAGCGGCCAAGGCCCTGGATGGCGGTGTCGGCCTTCCAGCCCGCTTCGAGCAGGTAGTGGACCCGCAGGCGCTGATTCTTCGCCGTAAGGTCGGCGTGGTAGGAACGTCCGGTGCCGCCCGCATCGGAAAACACGAGAATGCGCTTCTCGTCATCCATGAAGGCTTGCGCCTCGGCAAGATTGGCCGATCCGGCGCGAGCCTCGACGGCGAACCGGTCAGTGCCATCCTCACCTCGCTTGCGCACGATGCGCCGCGAGCGTCCCGTGATTTCGGCCACCATGTCGGCGCCGAACCGCTGCACGATCTGGTCGAGCGCGCCCTGCACCGGCGGAAGCGCAGCGAGCCGCTCGATCATGCGGTCCCGCCGCTCAACTGCGTCGCGGCACTGGACCGGCTGGCCCTCGTGAAACACCGGCCGGGAAGCGAGATTGCCGTCGCCGTCGGTGAACGGCTCGAACAGCTGGGTCGGAAAGCCGTGCGCCAGGTAGTCGAGAACGTACTCGCGCGGCGTGATGTCGACCTGGACGTCGCCCCATTCTTCGGTCGGAATCTCGGAGAGGCGCCGTTCCATCAGAGCTTCGCCGGTGGAGACGATCTGGATGACGGCGGCGTGGCCGGCTTTGAGATCGCGTTCGACCGCCGCGATCAGGGCCGGGGTCTTCATGGCGGTGATCAGGTGATTAAAGAAGCGCTGCTTGGCGCTCTCGAAGGCGGAACGCGCAGCCGACTTGGCCTGAGCATTCAGGGTCCCGGATTCGCCGGTGACGTTGGCGGCCTTAAGCGCGGCATCGAGATTGTTGTGGATGACCTGGAAGCCGCCCGCATAGGCGTCGTAGATGCGAATCTGCTCGGGACTGAGCCGATGTTCGACCAGCTCATATTCGATCCCCTCGTAGGAGAGCGAACGGGCCGCGTAGAGACCGAGTGCCTTGAGGTCGCGGGCGAGCACTTCCATGGCGGCGACGCCGCCGGCCTCGATCGCCTCAACGAACTCCGCGCGAGTGGCGAACGGAAAATCTGCCCCGCCCCACAGACCGAGCCGCTGCGCATAGGCAAGATTGTGCACCGTGGTGGCGCCGGTCGCCGAGACGTAGAGCACGCGGGCGTCGGGCAGCGCGTGCTGCAAGCGGAGGCCCGCCCGGCCCTGTTGCGAGGGCGCCTGCTCGCCCCGCTCGCCTTGGGTGCCGGCAGCATTCTGCATGGCGTGGCTCTCGTCGAAGACGATGACTCCATCGAAGTCACGCCCCAACCAATCGACGATTTGTTGAACGCGGGAAACCCTTTCCTCGCGCGCGTCGGACCGCAGCGTGGCGTAGGTGGCGAAAAGGATGCCTTCATCCAGACGGATCGGCGTGCCCTGGCGAAACCGCGACAGCGGCGTGATCAGCAAGCGCTCCTGTCCGAGCGCCGACCAGTCGCGCTGGGCATCCTCGATCAGCTTGTCGGATTTCGACACCCACAGGGCGCGGCGACGGCCTTTGAGCCAGTTGTCGAGCAGGATGCCGGCCACCTGGCGGCCCTTGCCGGCGCCGGTGCCGTCGCCCAGAAACCAGCCACGGCGGAAGCGCACGGCATTCTCGGCATCATCTGCGGCAGCGGAGACGACATCGAACGTGTCATCAACGGTCCACGAGCCGGCGAGAAATCCGCTATGTGCTTCGCCGGCATAGATGACGCTTTCGAGCTGGGCATCGGAGAGAAGGCCGCGGGAAACGAGATTTGCCGGCAGATGCGGCCGATAGGCCGGCTTGGGCGGCGCCACCGAGGCCATGGCGGCCGACTGCACGAGCCGCGTGGGGTGGGCTCGAGAGCCGGGAATGCGGATCGACTGAAGGGCGTATCCCTCATAAAGCGCATCCGTAATGCGTCCGCTCTGCGCCGGTTTCCAGTCGATGGTCTCATAAGTGAGTTCGATGCCGGCCGGTTCGATGCTCTTTGCTGCGGCGCTGCATTGTGACCGGGGGTTGGGGACCAGCCGCGCGCGCAGCGCGTTTGTCGCGATCGGCGCCGTGGCACATGCGGTCGCCGGAGGCGCCACCAAGGCCGCTCGCGGCGGAACGTGGCGGATCACCCAGTCGAGCAAGGTGGCCGTATCGCCTGCCATCCCGGGCGAAGCCGGAAACGCCGTCGGATCATCCGCCGGCACGCGATCGATGACGGTCAGCCGGGTCTCGGTCGTGGTGCCGTGACGGGTATAGACGCGTCCGTCGACGGCCGCCGAAAACACGACGCGAGCGCGTTCCTGCAAGCGGACAAAGCCGTCGCGCCAAGTTGGATTGTCCGGAGAGAGGTTTGCGCCCGTAATGGCAACCAGCCGGCCGCCGTCGGCGAGCCGCGCCAGCGCCGACGAAATGTGCCGCAACGCCGCATCGGCAACGCGGCCGTCGACATGAGCCGCCGCTGAAAATGGCGGGTTCATCAGCACGACGCTAGGGCGTATGGCGGCGTCGAGATGGTCGTGGATGTGCGCGGCGTCGTACCGGGTGGCGCTGACAGCGGGAAACAGGCGGTCGAGCAGATCGGCGCGTGTCTCGGCGATCTCGTTCAGGACCAGGCTGCCGTCGGCGAGTTCGGCATGAACGGCGAGGAGCCCGGTTCCGGCCGAGGGCTCCAGCACGAGGTCGGCGGGCGTGATCGCGGCGGCCGTGCCGGCGACGAAGCCAAGTCCAATCGGGGTGGAGAATTGCTGGAGGGCCTGGCTCTCCTCGGAGCGGCGTGTATGGGAGGGAAGGAGGGTCGCGAGCTTCGTCAGCATGGCGAGGAAGCGGGACGGCGAGGATGCCCGCTCGCGCATGGCGGGACCGAACTTTCGCAGAAACAGGATTTGCGCGGTCTCGCAGGATTCGTAGGCGGTTTTCCAGTCCCAGGCGCCTTCGGCATCCGATGCGCCGAAGGACGCGATCATCGCGGCGCGGAGCACCCGCGCATCGATCGCGACGCCGCGCTCAAGATTGGTGAGGAGCAGGTTGGCAGCGGCGATAAGCGCATCGGCGCTCTTCAGTGGCAGAAACGCGGACGCGGCAGAAGACGCCGCCGTGGCGGCTGCAGAGACGAACAGATCCATGGAGATGATCCAGGAGAGCGGAAACGGGGCGAGCCGGCCGGGCGCTCTCTCGACCTCGGCCGGCTCAAACCCGTCCTGGCCCTGCTCTCACTCTCGGGCGGATGGAGGCTCGCCGGAATCCGAAGAGGTTCCCGGCGGCTTGTAAGCCTCGTAGGGATTGCCCGGCGCAAGGTGGCCGAAGGGCGTGATTACGTAGCCACCGTCATCCCGAGAAATTGCGCAAATCACGTAGCGCGGCTCGCCAGTCACGGCGTCGGCACAGTCGAGCAGCGCGAGATCGCCGGCGGCTGCAGCGCGCAACAGGGTGTTGAAGTTCGCGCGGGCATATTCAGGAATGCTCATGGTGGTGCCCCAGAAGAAACGAACCCGATGCGGAGGCCGGGCTCGTGAGGTGAAGGGAGTGACGGATTGATCAGGAGGAAGCGGCGCGCCGCTCCGCCTCGCGGATGGCTGCGAGCGCGGCACGAAAGACGGCCGCGCTGCGTTCCTCCGAGAGATCCGTGTGTTCGATGACGGTGCAGCACGCGGCGTGAATGTCGGCCTCTGTCACGGCGTCGGCGGTAAGACCTGTCAGTGTCTCGTCAGTCGCAATCACTTCTGCGATCTCGGCCCGGACAGCTGACTCATCGAGCCGGAGCAGCACATGCGACCGGGCGGCGCCGGCGTGATCAGAGATGCTCATGGCTCACCTCGCATTCCCCGGCCGCTGCGGAGCGCACGGTTGAGCCAGCCGTTTGTGTGGATCCATGCCACCGGCCTGCGGGTGGTGAGATCGAGCACATGTGCGCCGCCGCTGAACGCATTGATGCGCGGTTGCGAGCACATGTTGGCCCATCCGAAGCCCCAGCGGCCGGTGAGGCCAAAGACTTCGGCGCAGCGCTGCACGAACATGATCACCTGCAGGGGATCTCCGGTGGCGGCGTCGCGCATCCAAAGCTTTGTGCCGCTCCCGTCAGGGTGAACTGACACCAGAAAGTCCCCAGCGAGCGCGCCCGCGCGAGCCGCCCGTTCCATGCAGGCAGGGTAGAGATCGAGCGCGCGGGCAGCGTTGTCGCGCGTGCCCACGTCGAGGACACACGAGAAGTGCGTGAAGTAGTCAGCCATGTCAGCCTCCGGAAAAGTCGGAGCCCGGCGCAAGGCCGGGCTCGGTGATCGAGGTGGAGCAAGGGTCAATCGGCGGGGGCCGTTGATGCGATCGCCGTCGCATTCGCCCTTTGATGACGGTGTCGCAATGATCGGGCGCCTGCGGCCTGGTGTGCAGGACCGCTTAATGGCGCTCGACGAACTCAAACGCCGCAGACCTCCTTGATGCGGCGCGCGAGTTCCTTGGGCCGGTTGAGAAGGTCAAGCGACGCGAAATTGTTGGGACCGCCGACGTAATCCTCGCGGCCGTCGCAGGTCCTGAAGAGAATGCTGGTGTCGCAGCCGGTGAATGATTGCGATACCTGCACGTAGATATAATCGGCGTGCAGCGTGATTTCGCCTGATACAGCAATGCCGGCGAGATTGGAGCGAAGGTCATATTTGTCCGGCGATAGGCCGAGTGCGGCGGCGACCTGCTTGAGGCGGCGGCGGGCGTGGCTGTGGAAGGCACGCTTCGCCTCGCCGTCATAAGCGACCGGCTTTCGGAAATCGAACACTTCGGATGTCTTGGGCATGATCGGGACTCCGAGAGCGGATGACGGGCAAGCCCGGCGGTGCGCTCTCTTCCCGCCTCCGGGCTCGCCCGCGTCCCGGCCCCACTCTCACTTTGAACGCGAAATTTCCGGGCCCGGATGCGGCACCGCTGTGTGCGCGGCATCGCCGCCGCGCCGGCCCCGGCGGGTAAGTCCTTCAGGATGTTGGCTGCGGACTTCCCGAGGACGTGTCGCCGTGATGAGAATGGCGATGCGCGGAAGCCATCCGGCCGCATCTTGCCGCAGGTGAAGGCGGCGGCACCGATGATGCCGTCAGCATCTCGGAGCGCTTCACGACGTGAAGAAGGATGAAGCTCCGGTATGCCGCTGAGATCGAGGCCGATTTGGTTCGTGCCAGGGATAGCATCAGCGGTCTACCCGGCAAACTCGCAGATGTGTCAGGGGTGACGGCTGAACAACCGTCAGTTCGAAACAGCTGAGCAAGGTGACGGCCTCCAGAGAGCGAAGAGCCCGGTGCAGTCACCGGGCTCAATGAGATGGAATTGCGGGACAGGCTACATCTTTCCCGCAGCTGCCGATCATTCCGCCGCGACGGCGTGCGGCTCCTCGGGATCGGAGGCCGATGGGTCGCCAGGCTCGTTATCCTCGTCATCGGCAAGGAACGCCGGCAGAGTTTCCGCAGCGGAGTCGGCCTCGACCTGCGCAGACTGTGCGTCGGGCGTGCGCAGCGGCTCGGGTACCCACCTGGTGCCGGCGAGCAGCCGCTCGGCCTCTTTCGCCATGTCGGGCTTCTTGAGATGGTCGATGAGCTGCGCCGAGGCGTCGCCCTTGGCCTCCCGAACCGCCTCGAGGATGCGCGCCTTCGGCACCCTTCCGAAATAGTTGTCGACCGTCGGCGACCAGCCGGCCGCTGCCATGTCGAGCCTGACGGCGCGCGCCAGCGTGTCGGCGTGGGCCAATCGCCGCGGGTTGCGGCTCCACGGTTCATGCACGGCATTGACGCTCAGCGAGGCGCAGTGGGCGAACAGGGCAGCCCGGCTGTCGGCGTCAAACGCCACGAGGGCAGCCCAAAGATCATCTTCGCCCTTGGGCAACTGCTTGGCCCATTGCCGGTGGCGTGCCTCGATCGCCTTGGCGGATGCGCTGTCGCCAGGCCCCGGCGCCTGGGTGCCGAAGCTCGCGCTCTTGGCCGAAATCTCAAGACAGCTCCCCGATGAAAACCGGTAAAAGGCGCAGAGGCACAGCGCATGCAGCACCGCCGTGAAGGCCGTGTCAGGATCGTTCGCCAGCGCATCCCTCAGCGCCAGGGTCCGATGGGCCGTCAGCTCGGTAACGAGCCGTTCCGACAGGGGCTTGAGGCCGTCGTCTTCTTCAGCTTCCGCCTCCGGCCCGGAAGCACCGTTGGCGCCTGCGCTGATGACTCCGTGGTCAATCGTGCCGCCAGGCTTGCCACTAGGCGCGGGACCACCCTGATCCTTCGCCTGGGCCGGCTCTACCGGCGGCTCGTCCTCCGGACGGACATAGCCGCGCTCGATGCGCAGGTTGCCGTCGCGATCAATGCTGACGAATGCGCCAGCCAACGCAATTTCGGCGGGATCATAGATAATGGGCCGGTCATTGAGCGCGTCCAGCGCGGTTTCGATCTCGCCGAGCCGGCGGTCGACCTGCTCGGGTACGTCTTCAGCGTCCGCATACTGCTGCTCGAGGCCATCAAGCTCGGCTTCCAGCGCGTTGCGGGTCGAGATTTCTTCCTCAGTGAGATCCACAACATGTCCATTGAGCCGGCGCAAGCCGGCCGTGTGGCCGTACGGAAAGTCCGGAGCGACCGAAATCCACTTCCAGCCTTCGGTGCGCAGCGTCTCGGCTTCGCCCTTGAGCTTCTCGGTCATCAGACGATCGAGCAGCGCCGGATCCTGCAGCCAGCCGCCGTCGTTCTGCTCGAAGAGATCGCGTGTGACGGTACCGCCTGCCGCCTCATAAGCATCGACGCCGACGAACATCGCCCGTTTGTCGGTGGCGCGGACCGCGCCTTCGGTGAGGCGGCGGCGGATGTAGTACGGCTCGGTGTTGCAGCCATGGGAGAGCTGCTCCCAGACCTGCTCCTGACGGGCATGGTCGTTGGTCACCGTGAACGCCATCAGCTGCTCCAGCGTCATGCCGTCCCCGGCGTAGATGTCGAGGAGTTTTGGCGACACCGCGGCAAGCTTGAGCCGCTGCTTAACGACGGTCGCGCTCACGAAGAACCGCGCCGCGATGTCCTCTTCGCTCAGTCCCTTCTCGCGCAGGGTCTGGAACGCCCGAAACTGGTCGAGGGGATGCAGCGCCTCGCGCTGGACGTTTTCGGCAAGCGAATCCTCCTCCGGAAGGCCACCGGTCCTCACAACGCAAGGCACCGGCTGGGTCTTGTTCATGCGCTTCTGCTTGACCAGCAGCTCCAGCGCTCTGTACCGGCGGCCGCCCGCCGGGACCTCGAACATGCCGGTTTCGTTACCCTCGGCATCGAGCACCGGCCGGACGCTGAGGCTTTGCAGGAGCGTGCGCCGGGCGATGTCGTCGGCCAGTTCCTCGATCGAGACGCCGGCCTTCACCCGGCGCACATTGGCCTGGCTGAGCACCAGCTTGTTGAAGGGGATGTCGCGCGATGCGCTCAATGTGATCTTCTGTACCGAAGCCATGTCGATGTTCTCCGCGACGGGGCGGCCGGGAGCCTTTTCTCTCGACCTCCAACCCGTCGGTGCGCCAAGCACAGCCCTCTAACTCTCTGATCTGAAAGGAGAACGCCGAGTTGGAAGACTAACTGCCGACAGCCCCGAGGGGTGCGAGACCCCTCCCGCCACACGGTGCAGCGTGGGGCGCGAAGCGAGCGGGTGAGGCCAACCGGGGGCTTCCGGAAGGCCGTAAATCAGCAGAACCCGCTAAAGCCGGGCGTGAGGGGACTTCCGATCCCAAGAACGGCCCGGCCAGCAAGTCCGCCATGGAGAGGGAAACCGAACCGATGGCCGAAGCCCCGTCAGGAGGTACTTCACCGACTCGGAAGTGGGTGAGGCAGTCGAAAGACTTTGTGGAGCGCCGATGCGCGATTGATGGGCGCGCGTCAGGGACCTCGGGGAGACCCGAGGTCAGCGGCCGGGAAAGCCTGCAAGGCCCGGAAGCCAGATTCCGCACGGGGTAGAGTCGGCTCCTACAGCGGACAAGGAGCAACGGTGGAACTTGGGAACCCGCCCGCGTTTCCGCCCCCGGTCGGGGACGGATGGCCGAAGCGACCGGCGAACGCGCACGGTGGGGACGGAGCCTGCGTAGTAGTCCGAGGACGGGAAAGCCGTCCACACGGCGAAGGCGGGCAGTGGATATAGTTTGCAGGCAGGGGATGGACGACTTGTCCGACGCGGTGAATACCGAGTTTATTCTCGACATGCAGCGCAAGCTGTATCGGTGGAGTGCCGCAGATCCCAATAGGAGATTTGCGGATCTGTTCAATATTGTATGCGACCGCAGAACGCTGATTCATGCTTGGCAACGGCTGGCCCGCAACAGGGGGAGCAATACACCGGGCACGGACGGCGTGACGCGAAAGGCGGTCGAAGAGCGGCCCGATGGCGTCGCAGGCTTTCTGGAAGATATCTGGCAAGACTTGCGACGAGGAACCTACCGGCCTCAACCGGTCCGGCAGAGGCTCATCCCGAAGCCGGGCAAGCCGGGAAAGTTCCGCCCGCTGGGCATTCCCACGCTCAAAGACCGACTGGTCCAAATGGCGCTCAAGCTTGTGCTGGAGCCGATCTTCGAGGCGGACTTCTACCCGATCTCGTACGGATTCCGGCCCGGTCGGAGTACCCACGACGCGCTCTCAAGAGTTCGTCATAGATTGAACCCGACATCAGCCGGTCCCTCGCGGAGCCGGTATGTGATCGAGGGGGATATCAAAGGCTGCTTCGACGCCATCAATCATCACGTGCTGATGGACCGCGTGCGAGGCCGCATCCAGGACCGCAAGGTCCTGCGGCTCGTGCTCGCCTTCCTGAAGGCCGACATCATGATTGAAGGCAGCTTTCGGCATCCAGTGACCGGCACCCCGCAAGGGGGCATCATCTCGCCGCTCTTGGCCAACGTCTATCTGACGGTCATAGACGAGAGATACCGGCGCTGGATTCCCAATCCACAGGACAAGACCCGTGAGCGGGCGCAATCGCGCCTGCAGTCCGACTACAAACGCGGTCGGCCGGTCTTCTACGTGGTGCGCTACGCGGATGACTTCGTCATCCTCGTGCAGGGAACGCTACAGGATGCCGAACAAGAGCGTCTGGCGCTTGCGCAGTTCCTCAAAGAGGAATTGCGCATGGAATTGTCGATGGAGAAAACCAGGATCACCGATGTCCGGGAGGGCTTCGACTTCCTGGGTTATCGGATCGCACAGGAGAAAATGCCATCCACTGGACGGCACGTCGGCATGCTTTTCATCCCGAAGGGCAAGTCGCAGTTCCTGCGCGACAAGATCAAGGCCAAGGTGAGAGAGACGCCGACCGGCCTCACTCTCGCCGATCTCATCGACGACCTCAATCCAGTCATCACCGGCTGGCGCAACTACTATCGCTATGCCACTCGGGCATCGAGGGAGTTCGCCAAGCTCGATTGGTGGCTGTATTGGCGCCTGAAATCCTGGCTCGGTAAGAAACACGGCAAAACGTCCGGAAGGACATTACGTCGTCTCTACACCGAGTTTAAGGATGGAGCACGCAGCGGGTGGCGAATGGGCAAGAAGAAGCTTGCTCGCTTTGCTGATGCCAAACGCCTGCGATATCCGGACCGGGGCCTTCGCATACCGAACAGATGGACTGCCACTCCAGACGAGCACTTCCGCAAGGGAGCTGACAAATTCTGGGAGGCAACCCGCGCCCTCGCTTCGCTGTGAGGGCCACCCGTGGCGAAAACCACGCATGGAGAGCCGGATGCGGGGAAACTCGCACGTCCGGTTCGGAGCGGGGGATGAAGAAACCTGCCTCGGCAACGGGGTAAGGCGCTTCATCCCTACTCTACCCGAACTGACCGGCTTTCCTCTCACTCTTCCGGCGCAGGCGCCGCGGGATCAGGGAGGTTGAAGACCTCCGCGCCCGCCGCTCGGTAAGCTTGCGCCACCACAAAGAGCGGGGCGAAGGAGAGCGCATGATAGGGCGGCGGGCTTGCCTCCTCGCCGACCGCGACCATCGGTCCACGGACCGCGAGACGCACGACATCTTCGAAGGGCACCATGCGGCTGTCGATGACCGGCAAGCCGGCGGCGATGCAGCAAGCCTTGAGATGTTCGCAGTCGTAGCCGCTGAGACGGCACCCGCGTCCAAATCAAAGGATGAAGCCGCCGCCGCCGATCGAAAGATAGCCTCCCTCGGTCTGAAGAGCGCGTTTAATGTAATCGCCGTAATCCTGCAGAATTGCTTTTCCAGATCCGTGCATGTTCGCCTCTCAACGACGGGCGCCGCGAACGGCTTTCGCAGGCTCTAATCCGTCACGGCGAATACGGCCGCCCTCGAACTTGGGGCGGCCGCGGGACGCGCTGGGATCGCGTTCGGCTCAACAGGCTTGCCAGGTCAATTCCCGTTGTCTCGGCATTGGCCCTCGCCAGTCCGCGTGGGACGCGTCACGGGGCGATCTCCTGATCAGGCTGCAATGGGTCTGGCTGCGAGCTCGGTCTTCGCCGCCTGTGCGAGATCAGGCGGAGCGAGATCAGATTCGGCATGTCTCCCTGATGCGGCGCGCCAGGTCATCCGGCCGGTTCAGAAGGTCGAGGGAGGCGAAGTGATTGGGACCGCCGTGATAGTCCTTGCGGCCTTGGCAGGTCCGAAACATTAGCCCGGTGTCGTGACCGGATGCCGGCTGGCACGCCTGCACGTACACGTGATCGGCGTGCATCGTGACCTCTCCACTGACGGCGATTCCACCCGCGTTGGATCGAAGATCATAATTTTGCGGCGCGAGGCCGAGCGCGTCGGCGAGCTGCTTGAGCCGACGGCGGGCGTGGTTATGGAACGCACGCTTTGCCTCGCCATCATATGCGACCGGCCTTCGGAAATCGAAATTAGAGGAAGTCTTGAGCATGATCGGACTCCGAGAGCGGATGACGGGCGAGCCCGGCGGCGCTCTCTTCCATCCCCAGGCTCGCCCACAGCCCGGCTCCACTCTCACTTTGAAGGCGAATTCATCATCACGATATTGATCGCGGGATCGAACGCATAACGACCATCGGTGCCTATCTCGAAAGCGACTAGCCCATGTTTCCCTATTTCGCACATAACGCATTGATTTTCCACAGGCCGGCCGCGGGGTTTGTCACTACATGACGATTTCACCTGGGCGCGGCGGGGTCGGTG
>JAJPKK010000272.1 GCA_021323775.1 Hyphomicrobiales bacterium | reverse complement strand
ATCTCAGCGCGCTCGCCATGGCAGAACGGGCACGTGGAGAGGCTCATCGGCTCGATCCGGCGGGACTGCCTTGACCACGTTGTCGTCCTTGGCGAGCGACATCTTCGCCATCTGCTCGTTTCGTACCAAAAATATTACAACGAGGTCCGGACACACTTGTCGCTGCAGAAGGATGCGCCGGTTCCGCGCGACGTCCACAGGAGAGGCCGCGTGCTACCGATACCAGTCTTGGGTGGGCTACATCACCATTATGTTCGAGTTTGAGTTTGCGACAAGCACAGCGACTGAAGAGATTCGAACTCCTGCCCCGGAAGGCTCCGTCAACATAGACCGTCATGGCCTGCCACCCGCCGTGATAACGGCAAGCCATGGCCAGCCGGCATACTTGTCGCCGGTCTGGCGGATATGCGTGTAGCGTTTCAGCGATTGCCAACTGCGGTGGCCGGACACGCCCGCAACATGCGGGATATTCCACCCCAGCTCGAACAGGCGCGACACGCCGTCGTGGCGCAGGTCGTGGAAGTGCAGCCGCAACTTTGCTGGCATCTCTTCCGTGTTGATTCCGACCGAGTAGCACGCCCGCGTGAACGCGGCGCAGATGGTGTCCGTCGAGTAGGGAAAAATCCGCTCGCCGGTCCGCGGCTGGGCGCGGATGATGGCGAGCGCCTCCGGCGTAAGATCGCACCAGACGTCGTTGCCGATCTTCTCGCCGGGATTTTTCATGTCCCTGACCAGGATTCGCGAATGCTTCTCGTCGAGGTCGGGCCAGGCAAGCCGGCTAATTTCGTCCTCCCGGCGCGTCGAGAAGATTGCGAAGGCGGTGAGGGCCGCCATAGGCGTGGACATCGGGCGCCGGGCCCGGATCGCGCCGAAGTGCTTCATCAGTTTGTCGAGTTCGTCGAGGGTCGGGCGACGGTCGCGTTGTTTGCTCCGGCTGATCGTCCCCATGCGCTTGAGTGCCGTGATGGCGTCCTTCACGGCCTGCCGGTCGAGCGGGTATTTCCACAGCGGCTTGGCGACCGCGACGACGGCGCTGAGATGCGAGATGTAGTTCCCGACCGTCTGCGGCTCGACCTTCTTCACGAGCTCCTGGGCAAACGCTGAAATCTCGTCGCTGCCGACCTGCGAGCATTTCAGGCTGGCGATGTCGTAGCCCTTGATCGCGCGCAGCACCTGTTCCTTGGTGCGCCCTAACGCTTTCCGGGACTCCCTGATATATTGGTCGATGACGTCGGCGAGCGGCGGATCGTCAGCGGCGAGGCGGTCAAGCGCGCCGGGCTGGGCCAGTTCGCCCTCGCGCTTCTTGAGCCACGCGGCGGCGGCCGGCTTGCGGTCGAAGGTCTGGGCCTCGGTGTGGATGATCTTGCCACCGCGCTTGAGACGGATCTGCGCGGTGTACCCAATTGTCCCATCCTGGCGCTTTCTGGGTGTGATGGTTCCCATCGGTGCTACGCTCCCGCTGTAGCAGCCAGAGGAAGAGCATTGGTAGTGCCGGTCTGGCCGGTCGGCGCGGCCGGTGCTACAAACCCTTTCCGGTGCTACGCCGTAGCACTAGCACAGGAAAAATGGGCTGAAAAGTGCTACAATGAGCGCAAATGAGACATCTGTTAAGGCGATGCAAGCCATTGAAAGAGAGGTGAAATACCGGAAAATAAGCGCTTATAAATTTGCTATCGCGCCGATGATGGATTGGACCGACCGCCACTGCCGCTACTTCCACCGGCTGCTGACGCGGCGCGCGCTGCTCTACACGGAGATGCTCACCACCGGCGCGGTGCTGCATGGAGACCGGCGGCGGCTGTTGCGCTTTGATCCAAGCGAGCATCCTGTCGCTGTCCAGCTCGGCGGCTGCGACCCTGGCGCGCTAGCAGCGTCGGCGCGCATCTGCGCGGATGCAGGCTTCGACGAGATCAACCTTAACGTCGGCTGTCCGTCCGATCGCGTCCGCAACGGCCGCTTCGGCGCTTGCCTGATGGCTGAGCCGGCGCTGGTCGGCGAATGCGTCGCCGCCATGAAGGCGGCGGTGGCGGTGCCGGTGACGGTCAAATGCCGCATAGGAATCGACGACCAGGACCCCGAAACGGCGCTCGACGCGCTTGCGGACGCCGCGGTGGCCGCGGGCGTCGATCGTCTCATCGTCCATGCCCGCAAGGCATGGCTCAGCGGTCTGTCGCCGGAAGAGAATCGCACCGTGCCGCCCCTCGATTACGCGCGCGTGTATCGTCTCAAGCAGCGCCTTGCGGCGCTTCCCGTGGTCATCAATGGCGGCGTCGCGACGGTGGAACAGGCTCGCGTCCACCTCACAGGCATTGACGGCGTCATGATGGGCCGTGCCGCCTACAAGGAGCCGTGGCGGCTCCTTGATGTCGATCCGATGCTGTTCCATGCGCCGGCCCCCGCAGCCACAGTCAGCATCGTGGCGGAGGCGATGATTCCATACGTGGAGCGTGAGACGGCCGCCGGCGTGCGAGCGAGTTCGATCCTGCGTCATCTGGTGGGACTGTTTCACCGCGTACCTGGCGCCCGTGCGTTTCGTCGCCATCTTTCAATCGCCTCGGTCAAGCCCGGCGCCGGCGCCGAGGTGCTGCGCGAGGCTCTCGGCCTCGTCAGGAGCGGCGCGGCGCTGGCTGACGCGGCGGCCGCGTGATGGTGCAGCGGTGCGCCGCGCAGCGGGTGTGCCCCTTGACCGGCCATTGCAGCCCGGGCTGCTTGCTGTGCAGGCGATCAATGCGATGCTGCATCTTCCGGAGAGGTTGGCTTAAAGCGAAAATTTCTAAGTTAGCCCCAATGGGTGCACTCCTTGTGGCCGCCCAGGTGCCGATCTTGGGTGGACCCGAGATCCGGTGCGCGAGTTGGGCGACCAAAAGGGTCGCCCCTACAGCGCGGGAGGAGTCCTCACATGTTCGGCGTCCCGATTGGCGAGCTGGCCATCCTGGCGGCGGCCGTGGCAGGCGGCGGCGCCGTGACCGGAGTGATGGCGGGCCTGTTCGGCATCGGCGGCGGCGCCGTGATTGTGCCGGTGCTTTACGAGGTATTCGGGGCATTCGGGGTGGCGGAAGATATCCGCATGCAGCTATGCGTCGGCACCTCGCTTGCCATCATCGTGCCGACAACTCTGCGTTCCTATTTCACCCACCGGTCCAAAAACCTCGGCCTTGATGATGTGGTCCGAAAATGGACCCTGCCGGCGATTGCAGGCGTGGCGACCGGCGCAGCGGTTGCGGCGGTCGCGCCCGCCGCCGTGTTCAAGGTGGCATTCGCGGGCATTGCCGGCGTGATCGCCATAAAGCTCTTGTTCGGCCGGGAAAGCTGGCGCATTTCCGACGACCTGCCGCGCGGCGCGACGCTGCGGCTGTTCGGCTACGTGATCGGGCTCTGTTCTTCGCTCATGGGCGTGAGCGGCGGTTCGGTCGCCAACATGATCATGATGCTTTATGGCAAGACCATCCACACGGCAGTGGCGACCTCCGCCGGGCTCGGCGTCCCGATCGCCATCGCCGGCGCCATCGGGTTCATGCTGGCCGGCCTGCCGCATCAGAGCCTGATGCCGCCGCTGAGCATCGGCTATGTGTCTCTTGTCGCCTTCGTCGTGATGGCGCCGGTCTCAAGCTATGTGGCCGGCTTCGGTGCGAGGCTCGCCCATAAGATGGCGCGGCGGCGTCTGGAGATCGTCTTCGGCCTGTTCCTCGCGGTCATGGCCGTGAGGTTTATGGTCGCCAGCATCGGATGACAGAAGACGTACGACAGGGGGCGGAGACGCCATCATCTGTCATCTGTCCTCCGTCATCCGTCGTCTGTCCTCCGAACCTCGCATCACGACCTTGTCGCCGCGCACCTCCCAGCCCTGCAGCCTCGACAGGAAGCTCATGCCGAGCAGACTGGTCTTGAGGGTGCCGGGTTGGGCAATCAGCGCCGGCACCGCGCGTTCCACGATGTTGCCGACCGCGATGCGGTCAATGATGGCGGCCGCCGCATAGGTGCGGCCGTTCGCGGTCTCGATATTGACGTTGTACTTGATCATTTCCGCCGGCAAGCCGGCCGCAATGGCGGCGTCGCGGGTTAGCATCACGGTGCTTGCCCCGGTATCGAGCACCATCGGCACCCGCGCGTTGTTGACCTGAGCGGCGACCTGGAAGTCTCCGCTGCCGGTGCGGGCCAATTCGACGGTGCGTCCGCGCGCCGCCGCGCGCCCCGGCACCAGTTCCGCCAGAATCCGGTTGGCCACATCCTTCAGCTCAAACCGGTAAGTATAACCGACCGCCAGCACGAGGCCGATGACGATCCACATGAAGGCTATCCGGACCGCCTCGCCAAAGCGACCGCGGAACATGCGAGCCAAAGCGCTGCCGACGAGAATCAAGAGGCCGATCCTGTAGAGGAGCGACAGCTGTTGGTGATCGTCAAGCCCCGCCATTGCGCCGCCATTGCGAACCACGACGATCATCAATGCGCCGCCGAGAGCGAGCAGGCCTAAGGTCTTCAACGAGCCGCGCACGTCAACTCTCCGCCGGTATGCAATTCCCAAGCCTTTGCTTTGAGGAGCCGCGAAGCGGCGTCGTTTCGCCTCGCTGCGCGACTCAACTCACGTATATACCAGTTATTCGCACATCCGGGTGCGAGCACTTCGGCAACGTCGGGATGCTGCCGCCGCCCTTCCCCTGCTTCGGGGGAAGGAAGGGCGATCCCGCGGGCACGCGACGCGCAAGGGGGCGACCGCAAGGATCGCTCCCAGACGCGCCTGCAGCGGCGACTCTTGTGGCCGCTCGGGGCGGCGGCCAGCGGCAACGCGCAAGGTCGCGGCCGCGCGACGTCGCTTGCGGCGCGTCGCCGTTGCAGCGACGGCGACAGAAATTGATCGCCCCGAGAAATCCGCCGTTTCGGCCGCGGTCTGCCGGAGATTGGAGCGGTGAGGCGGTCGCGCGGGTCGCAGGATTCCCCAAGCCGCAATCCGGCTGAGCGTCGCCTCCGGTCCGGCGGTAGCCGTGAAGGGA
This sequence comes from Hyphomicrobiales bacterium, assembly GCA_021323775.1. Taxonomy (GTDB): domain Bacteria; phylum Pseudomonadota; class Alphaproteobacteria; order Rhizobiales; family Xanthobacteraceae; genus JAJPKK01. The sequence goes on along the minus strand of JAJPKK010000272.1, from coordinate 11,802 downwards.
TCGTTGGGGGTAGACTCATCACTCGGCTGAGGTTGTTAAGGCGCCCTCAATCTCGCCCAAAAGTCTTAAGGGCATGCTTAACGGGACTGAGGTTATGGATCCATTATGGTTAACGATTTGATATGGTTAACGATTTGACGCAGATGTCGGATGCTTACAAATCAGACAAGCCCCCTCGGCTCTCTCATCTGACGTCCGGCTGATCTCGGAGGTCGGAAATGAAGCTTTATGATTTTGCTCGCGCCCCCAATCCGCGCCGCGTGCGCATCTTTCTCGCGGAGAAAGGCATCACGGTCCCGACGGAGCAAGTCGATCTCGGCGCAATGGAGCAAAAGTCTGCGGCATACACAGCCGTCAACCCGCTGCAGCGCGTGCCGGCGCTTTTGCTCGACGACGGAAGCGTCATCACGGAGTCGATTGCGATCTGCCGCTACTTCGAGGCCCTGAATCCCGAACCGGCGCTGTTCGGCGTCGGCCCTCTCGAACAGGCCGTGGTGGAGATGTGGACCCGTCGGATCGAACAGAACCTGTTCTTTCCAGTGTCGCAGGTCTTCCGTCATCTGCACCCTGCCATGAAGGAGATGGAGATCCCTCAGATCGCAGCCTGGGGAGAGGCGAACAGGCCTCGCGTGGCCGCATTCCTGCCGATCCTCGAACGCCAGCTTGAAAGCGGCCCGTTCGTGTGCGGCGCACGTTACTCGGTCGCCGACATAACGGCTCTCGTCGCGATCGACTTTATGAAACCCGCAAAGCTTGCGGCGCCGTTCGAGCACACCAGCATCGCAAAGTGGCATGCGCAGGTCTCGGCGCGGCCCAGCGCCCATGCGTGAGTTCCGGCAATTCCGGCGCGAATAGAGCGACTGTGCGGTCAAACTGTGGATTGTGATCTTGCGCGGCCTCCTGGGCGCGCGGGTCTCGCCAGCATTGCAGAAGAAAGAGCGGGCGGGACGCCCACGCTCCGAGGGGCCAGGGTCGGGAAGGGGCGCCATGCGTGACTTGTAGCCGCAGTCGTCCCACAATCGCGTCTGAGCGTGTATTTTTGCGCAAGCTATCCCCGAGCGTGGCTACTCCCCGGAACGTTTGACAACGGCGGATTCAGCGCGCGTTCATCGACGGGGTCGGATCATTTCCACGTCGAAGACGCGCTTTCACGTAGGGCTGGGAACCGGTTCGCGCCTCCAAAAACGAACCAACACAAATAACGAGAGGGGAGAAGCCCCATGTCATTTCTCCACCGCATTGTCGCCGTGCTGGCTGTGCTGGCGCCGCTGTTTGTGGCGCCGGGCAACGCACAGACGCCGGAGCGGCGCTTCGCACTCGTCATCGGCAACAGCGAATATAAGGCCGGCCGCTTGCCGACCGCCGCCAATGATGCCGGTCTCATCGCCGAGACGCTGCGTACGGCAGGTTTCGACGTTTCTGGCGCACGTGACCTTGACCAGGACACGTTGCGCCGGTCGATCCGCGAGTTTATCGACAAGGTCTCAGCGGCGGGGCCGCAAGCCGTATCCTTCATTTATCTGGCAGGCTATGGCCTGCAGTTCGCAGGCGAGAACTACATCGTTCCCATCGATGCCGCCATTCGGCGCGACGAGGATATTCCGATCGAAGCGATCCGGATTTCCGATTTCACGCAGCCGCTCGCCGGCACGCCCGGAGCCGTGAAGCTGTTTGTGATCGACGCCGCACGCCAGACTCCCTTCGCGCCGGAGGGACCCCCGCTCGCCAGCGGCCTTGCGCTGGTTGAGCCTGATCCCGGAACGCTGATCGCCTTCAACGCCGCGCCAGGCTCGATCGCCTCCATTGAGGACGGGCCATACGGGGCATTCGCACAGGCGCTTGCCGAGATGATCGGCACCGGCGGTCTCGGCCTGGACGACCTGTTTGCTCGAGTGCGTCTGCGGGTCAGCGAAAAGACCAACGGCGTCGCCGTGCCGTGGTACGCCTCGAAGATCACGCAGCCGTTCATATTCACGGAGCGCACCCCGGATGCGCCGCCGCCGCCGCAAGTCGCAACCAGCTTGGAGCTGCAGAGCCGGCCGATCCGCGAATTCAGCGGCGATCAGGAGGCTTATGTGGCGGCGCTGGAGCGCGATACGCTCGAGGGTTATGAGGAATTCGTTGCGGCCTTCCCGGACAGTCCGCTCGCGGGCCGCGTGCGCGCTCTGATCGCGGTGCGCCGTGAAGCGGTCACCTGGCGACGCGCCGTCTCGATCAACACACCGGAGGCCTACTGGTCGTATCTGCGGCGTTACCCGCAAGGCGCCCACGTCGCCGATGCGGAGCGCCGCCTGGCGCGGCTCGCCGCCGCTTACGAGCCGCCGCCGTCGTTTGCGCCGATGGCCTTTGCCGATGTCGAGCCGCCGCCGCCGGACGAAGTGGTCTACCTGAGCCAGCCGGTTGTCATGTTCGATGGTCCGGGCTTCCTGCCGCCGCCGCCGATTCCGGATTTCTTCTGCCCGCCGCCGCCGCCTGAATTCGTGGTGCTGGCGCCGCCGCCGCCGCCGATCGGGGCGTTCTTCCTGCCGGTGCCGGTGGTTTCTTTCTTCGGCGGGCCGCGGCCATGGATACGCCCACCTGCTTTCGTGCAAGCGCCGCCGCGACCGCCGATCCAGCAGATCACGATCAACAATACGACGATTATCAATCAGCGTCTCGGGGGCGGCGCCGCGGCGGCGAGCGCCCCATTGCCGAGTGCGGTTGTGACCCGCGTCAACAGCGGAGCGCTCAAGGCGCCGCCGCCGGCGCCGCCGCCGCCGCCGCCGATCCATGCAGCCGCGCTGCCCGGCGCCACGACGCTCGGCAAGCCGACCACGCTCGCGCCTCAGCCGCCGCGCACAGGTCCGAACACGGCGGCGGGCGTGCCTGGCGGACAACCTCAGGGATTGACCTCGCCCGGTCCCGGACGTCCGAACCTCGGGCCCAACACCGCGACGACGACCCCTGGCGGACAACCCCAAGGGCTAATTCCGCCCGGTCCCACACGTCCGAACCTGGGCCCGAACACAGCGACGAGCCCTCCCGGCGGACAGCCTCATGGACTGACCCCGCCTGGCCCGGCGCGTCCGAACCTGGGCCCGAACACGGCAACGACAGCCCCCGGCGGGCAGCCTCAGGGACCAACCCCGCCCGGACCCGCGCGTCCGATGCCGGGTCCGGCTACGGCCACCACGACGCCTGGGGTGCCGCCCGGTTTGGGTCCGCAGCGGCAACCTGGTTTGCCAGGTGGACGTTTGCCTGGACCCTCGACTGCGACGACGACGCCCGGTCCATCCCATCCTGGTCCGGGCGCCGCGCCGCCGCCCCCGACTGTTCCGCAAATCAACCGTCCAGTCACACCGCCGTCGCGCACTCCGCAGGCGGTAAATCGGCCGCCGCCTCCTCCGGTGACACACGCCGCCCCGCCGCCGGCCACCCACTTCGCTCCGCCGCCTCCGGTGACGCATGCGGCGCCCCCGCCGCCGGCTGCGCGGCTGACGCCTCCGCCCCCGCCGCCGGCGACCCATGTCGCTCCCCCGCCGGCCCGCGCAGCCCCTCCGCCTCCGGCAGCGCGGCCGGCGCCGCCCCCGCCTCCTGTGGCGCACGCCGCGCCGCCTCCGCCCGCGATCGCGCGGCCCGCTCCTCCTCCGCCGGCAGCCGCGAGAAGATGTACGATTGAAAATGGCAGGCAGGTTTGCAGGTGACGAGCCGCCGATAAAACGAAAGTGGGACGGCGGCGCATATTGCGCCGCCGCTGGGCGCTCAAAGGCGTCTTCGAGAAGATTTTCGGGGTGCTGTCTGGCGATCCGGACTTCGAATACGCGCTGATCGACGGTACGATCATCAAAGTTCACCGGCACGGGACCGGGGCAAAAGGGGGAGTCAGGAGCAAGCTATAGGCCGTTCGCGCGGTGGGCTGACGACGAAGATCGTCGTTTTGGTTGATGCTCTGGGCTATCTGGCCCGCTTTATCCCGCTGCCAAGCCAGCGGCGGGGCACTCGACTGATCAACCCCTGGACTACGAGTTGACCGAGCGCACAGCTACGGCCCACGTTGCGCAGCGGGTTGTGGCCGAGGCTGCGGCTTAGAATCGGCGACCGGCTTCTGCCGCGCACGCCATTGCAGAAAATCGCGGTACAGCGCCATTTCCTTGGCCGTCAATGCGGCGCGTTTGGCGTAAAATGTCCCCTCAACTTCGACAATGTCGTCCTGGTTGAGCCGAAACACCTCGACAATTGTACGCGGCGGATAGGGCCCCTGACCCCACAGCTCGGCCTGAACTTTATTCACAAGCGGACGGAAGCGAAACATGTCGGTTGTGTATACCACGATCCGGACGGCGTCGCGCAAGGTTGCCCCTTCCGACTCCGCGATCAGCTTCATGTTCAAGAAAGCCTGACGAATTCGCGCTTCATCGCCCTCGACCAGCGTATCGGTTTTGGGATCGATGCCGCGCATCCCGGCGATATAGATGTAGTCGCCAGCGCGAGTTCCCAGGTTCCATGTGCCGGTCGGCTTGATTGCCCCCGCCGGCGCCAGCGTCTTGACCGTCGCTGGCGACCCGTCGCTGGCGGCGCGCGTGTCCGTAGCTGATGTGCGCGTGGCTGGGGGGCTGGCTGTAGCCGGCGGATTAACCCTGACTGGAGGATTGACTGTTGCTGGCGGAGCCTTTTGGGCAGAAGCAGAACCAACGGTCCACACCGCGGCTGCGGCGACAACCAACACCAGCCTGAACATCGTTCGCTCCCCGGATCCCTGCTGTCAATCGACCCAAGCGCTCAGGCCGTCAAGGCAGCCCAAGGGCCTTACTGGCGGCGCGCCCCGTCAAACCCTGTTGCTGGGCGCACCCTTCGGTGAGATCGAATCCCTTCCCATTGCCGCACGGCGCGCATCGCGCATCCGCTCCGGCTTCCTTATCTGGCCCGCGTGCTCGCCGACGCTCTGCTCGCCGGCGCGAGGAACGTTCCCTCAACCTCGACGATGTCGTCCTGATTGAGACGGTGGACTTCGACGATGGTGCGCGGCGGATAGGGTCCCTGGCCCCACAATTCGGACTGAATCTTATTCACAAGCGGACGGAAGCGGAACATATCCGTGGTGTACACCACAAGACGGACAGCATCGCGCAGGGTCGCCCCTTCCGACTCGGCAATGAGCTTCATGTTCATGAACGCCTGCCGGACGCGCTCCTCGTCGCCGCGGATCAGCGTGTCGGTCTTGGGATCGATGCCGCGCATTCCGGCCACGTAGATGAAGTCGCCGGCCCGCGCTCCGAGGTTCCAGGTGCCGGTTGGCTTGATTGCTCCCGCCGGCGCCAGCGTCTTGACCAGACCAGGCGACGCGGCCTGAGCGACGGCCCTGTTGGCTGGGGCGTAAAACGTCCCTTCGATCTCGACGATATCGTCCTGATTGAGGCGGTGGACTTCGACGATGGTGCGCGGCGGATAGGGCCCCTGGCCCCACAACTCGGATTGAATCTTATTCACGAGCGGACGGAAGCGATACATGTCGGTGACGTACACCACGAGCCGGACGGCATCGCGCAATGTCGCTCCTTCCGATTCGGCGATCAGCTTCATGTTCATGAACGCCTGACGCACCCGCGCTTCGTCGCCCTCGACCAAGGTGTCGGTCTTGGGATCGATGCCGCGCATACCGGCGACATAGACGAAATCGCCCGCCCGCGTGCCGAGGTTCCACGTGCCGGTCGGCTTGATCGCTCCCGCCGGCGCCAGCGTCTTGACCCCGTTTGGCGAAACCTGCTGCGCGGAAGCAGAACTGACGGCGGCAATCATGATTCCGGCGACAGAAAGCGCCAGCTTGCTCATTCCCCCCTCCATGATTGATGGTCACTCCACGTGCGCTGTCATCATAGGCACCGAAGATGGCGGCGATAATGGCCACAATGTCGATTTTCCCGCAAGAGCGAAGCTAAGGTCGGGAGAATGACATGGAGCGCGTGGCGTCGCGGTTTCGGCGCCCCTCATGCGAGGAAGGCCTCATCCGCATCACGAAAAAGTTCCAATATCGGCTATCCTCGTGTTGCGGGCTACGCCGGGTTCGCTGTACTTGGCTTGCTGGCGTTTGTCCGCTAAGCAGAGCTTGGCGAGCGTATGGTTAATGAACGTTAAACGAGTCGGCCCACCGCGACGCCCCCCAAGATGCAGGCGCGAACCGGAGCGGAAAAATCCGGGATTTTGGGGCGGTCGTCGCGCGTGTCGGCTTCTCCCTCCCTTCCTCCGGGGAAGGGAGGGACCGGAAGTCCGGCCGGCGAAATATGCCTGGCGTCATTAAGGCGGCCCGAATCGAAGTCAAACTTCATTCACGCGCTGTGGGGAATCATTGGCCGAGCCGCGGGGATACGGAGCACATCTATGGAACTGATATTTGGCGGGATGCCGGACGCGGGAAGATTCATCGTTGCGTTTGTGCTTGTGCTGGGCCTCATCGGCGCCGGCGCTCTGCTCTGGCGCAGGTTCGGCGCCGGGCCGCTCAGTCCTCTCGGCCCTCGCGGCCGGCAACCGCGTCTCGCCGTGATCGACGCGGCTATGGTCGACTCCCGCCGGCGGCTGGTCCTGATCAAGCGGGACAGCGTCGAGCACCTGCTCATGATCGGCGGGCCGACCGATATCGTCGTGGAGTCCAACATTACACGCGTCGGGGCCACTGGGGTCTCGCGTGAGCCGCGTCCAATTCCTGAGACGCGTCCAATTGCTGAGAGCAATTCTCGCCACGCGATGTCCACCGATGGTCCCGATTGGACGCTGCCGCTGGAACCGGCCGTGCGCACCTTGCGAGCTGTTGGCGACCTCGACGCCCCCCTTCCCGAAACCCCGCCGCGCACGGCCAGGGAGGCTATGGTGGAGTCCATGCAGGCGGTGCGATCCTCCCCGGCAGCGCGGCGAAGCCCCGCCGCCGAGCCCGGTACGCCGCCGGAGGACGAAATCGCCGCTGCCGCGCCGTTGCCGCCTTCAACCGCCGAGGCAAGCCCCGGCGCGTCGCCGGTGGCCGAGGCCCGGCGCACGCCATCGCTGGTGGAGGCGCAACGGCTGCAGGCGGCCCCAGCGGAACCCCCTCCCTACCCTCCCCCGCTTGCGGGGGAGGGTAGGGAGGGGGCCGCGGCTGAGGCGAAGCGCGCGGCTGGCGCCGCGCCGCGGGCCGGGCAGTCCGAAGAGAACAGCCTTGCCGAGATGGCGCAGCGGCTCGAAGCCGCATTGCGCCGTCCCCCGAAGCCAACCGAGTCTCCGGCGCCATCGCCTGCGGCGTCGCGTTCCCCTGGACGCACCGAACCGCCGCCACTGCGGAAACCTCTTCTCGACGCCGTCAATGCCAAAGCGAGCGCCAGATTGCCCGAGCAGGTCTCTTCGCCAGCCCCGGATCTCAAGGTCCTGCCAGGGAAGGCAAAGGCCGAGCCGCCTGTCGAGAGTCTTGAGGACGAGATGGCAAAGATGCTCGGGCGGTCGCCCGCGAAGTAGCGACAAGAGCCGTGAGGGGCAGCGAACCAGTGACAAGAGTCGCGCTCCCGGCAGGGCAAAGGCGCCCCTTCGACAAGCTCAGGAGCAGCGAGCCCAACGAGCCGGGGGTGGGCGTGCTTCGCTTTGCCCACCTTACCGGCGCCCCCCTCTGATCCTTCCGTGCAAGCGCGGGCGAAACGGGGAGGCAGGGACAGGGCCGGCGGCAAGATGGCGATGATCAAGGCCAGCGCCCGCGGCGCTGCGCCGCGGGCATGGCAGCGAATGTTATCCGGCCGCCGGCTCGATCTCCTCGATCCGTCGCCGCTGGACATCGAGATCGAGGATATCGCTCATGGCCTCGCCCGCGTGGCGCGCTGGAACGGACAAACCCGCGGCGACCACATTTTCTCGGTCGCGCAGCACACCTTGCTGACGGAGGAGATTGCGAGACGCCGCAACCGCGGAAGCGATCGCAGGCTTGCGCTTGCACTGTTGCTCCATGATGCCCCCGAATACGTGATCGGCGACATGATCTCGCCATTCAAGGTCGTGATCGGAGGCGCCTACAAGGCCGTCGAACAGCGCCTGCTGGAAGCGATCCATTTGCGTTTCGGTCTGCCGCGCGCTCTGCCGGCCGAAACCGCGGCCATCATCAAGGCTGCTGACCGCGGCGCCGCCTTTCTGGAAGCAACGACGCTTGCAGGCTTCAGCGCGGCGGAAGCGCGGCGACTTTTCGGTCCGCGCCCGGCCTTGCCGGCCGCCGTCGAGAGCGACTATCTCACGCCCTGGCCCGCCGATACGGCCAAGCGGAGATTTCTTCAACATTTCAATGAACTGCAGACAGACTGAATGACCTCGGCAAATGCCGCAAAGCCGCTTGCCAGAAAACATGGTCACCAATTCGTCACTCACCCGTCGCCACGGGTTGTGCTGTCTGCTACAGGATTAACCTTGCGGGGGCTGCGGGGCGCCCGAGAAAGGAAGGTGTAATGATTTACGTATGTTCGCTGGCGCGGCTCCATGAGACCGTGAGGACGACCGGAGCCCGCCACGTTGTTTCTCTGCTGGCGCATGAGGACAACCTGACGCGTCCGGCAACAATTGCGCCTGAAAATCATTTGTGGCTGCGGTTGCACGACATCAGCGCGCCCCAGGAAGGCTACGTAGCCCCACAGATCGAGCACGTCAAACGGCTCATCGCCTTCGTGCAGCGTTGGCCGCGCGAACAGGCGCTGGTCATCCATTGCTACGCGGGCGTCAGCCGTTCATCCGCCGCGGCCTTCGCAGCAGTGTGCGCATTGAGCCCTGAGAGCGACGAGCGGGGCATCGCCATCGCGCTGCGGCGCGCCTCTCCGACCGCGACGCCGAACAGCCGCATCGTTGCGATCGCCGATCAGCTGCTGGCCCGGCGGGGCCGTATGGTCAGCGCGGTCGAAGCCATCGGCATAGGCATTGTCGCTCCCGAGGCGGCGCCGTTTCGGCTCGATCTTCCGGCCATTAACGCGATGTCAAGCATGGCGGCCTCATAAAGAATCGAGAGCGCGTTTCGATGAGGAAAAATCGTCACGCTGCTCCGATTTGGCGGAAACCCTGCCGGGCCTTGCCGTCTTCGGCTGCGGCGTCAGGGGCACGCCTCGCATGTCGGGGATTGGTTCGCGTTGCGTCAGCGGCAACATTGGGCCTTGCATCGCATGACGAAGGGGGCAGCGCCCTTCGCCGTTGCGGTCGTCATCTTGACGATGCCGGCTCCCCGGCAGGGCTATCAACCCGCAGCCGATCCTCTTGACCCCGTAGCCCGGGTTGAGCGCCAGCGAAACCCGGGGCCGGCGTTCCAATGCGGAGAAGGTGGTCCGGGATTTCGCTGCGCGCGATCCGGGCTACAAGGCGGGGTAGGGGCTCTCGCGAGGGAGCCGGTAGCCGGCGAGGGCCACTGGGCGCATCTCATCTCTTCGCCGTTCGGCACGATACATGCTGCAACTTTCAGCTTTCCGCAGCCGGTCGGAACTGTGGTGCCGGTGAGCTCCGCTTCCTCCTCCGTCGTGGCCCCCGTGCCAATCGCTGCGCCGCAGGCAGGGGAGGGAAGGGGGGCGGCTGGAGAAGGCAGCTGGCAACGGGAATTTCCGGATATCAACCGTGGCGCGAAGGGACCGCGCCTTGTGCCGCGGGTCCGACCGGAATTCTATTTGCCGCAGCCCCCAGCCATCGATAAAGCCGCTCCTTCGCCGGGGCTGCACTCCGTTGCGCCAGGGACGCCTCCGGTCGCTGTCGCCGAAGAGCCGACCCGAGAGCGCGCCGAACCGACGAACGCCACACCGCCGCCGGATGATGCGGCTGCCGCGAATCTCGACCCGCCGGTCAGCGCAGATGGCGAGCAATGGCTGGCGGGGGGCGACGACCCCACGCTCCGCGCGGCACGGATTTACTTCGGGACTGCACCGCTCGGCGGCGCGCCGGCAACGATGGAGCCTTGGGGGCCCGGACGGGCCCCGATCTTCGAGCCGCCAGAGCCGGAAATGGCCCCGCCGGCGAACAACCCAGCGCCGTTTGCGCCGCCGCGCAACGAGACCATCGCGCCGAAAGGCGAGGTAACCGGTTTCGAACATCGGCCCAAGAGCCCGGCCGAACGCCTCGGCCTCGTCGGCGCCGCCCGCGCCAAGCACGAGAAATGCCTTGCCGACGCCATCTATTTCGAAGCCCGCGGAGAATCTGTCCGCGGCCAGATGGCGGTCGCCCAGGTGGTCATTAACCGGGTATTCTCGGGATATTATCCCAACAATATCTGCGGCGTCGTTTACCAGAACGCGCACCGGCGCTTCCGCTGCCAGTTCACCTTTGCGTGCGACGGCCTGCCGGAGCGCATCAACGAGCCGGTTGCCTGGGAGCGCGCCAGGCACATCGCCCGCGATGCGCTCGACGGCAACTTCTGGCTCAACGATGTCGGCAAGGCGACCCACTACCATGCCCGCTGGGTCCATCCATGGTGGGTGCGTGAAATGCGCAGGCTCGACCGCATCGGCGTGCACACCTTCTACCGCCCGCGCAATTGGGGTGACGGTTCGAAATCGCCGATCTGGGGCGACGCTGACGCGACCGCAGAAGCCGCGAGAACGTTGTAAATCTCCAATCCGTGGAGAGACGTAGCCCGGGCTGAGCGCAGCGAAACCCGAAAACTGCCTCGCCTATTTTCTGGCCAACCCCGGATTTCGCTGCGCTCGATCCGGGCTGCGATCGCTACGGCTTTGCCATGCGACCCCTTGTGGTCGTCGCGCCTTAAGCGCCGCCCGCCCTGCATGGCTGGTCACATCTCGATGTCCAATCCCACGTCGAGATGGACCGAGGAATGCGTGATCGCGCCGGACGACAGATAGTCGACGCCGGTGGCGGCAATCGCCGCGGCGCTCGCATGGGTGATGCCGCCCGACGCTTCGGTGACGAGCCGGCCGGCCACCAGATCAACCGCCGCCTTGAGGGTCGCCGGGTCCATGTTGTCGAGCAGCACGGCGTCGGCAAGACCGGCGTCGAGGACTTCGCGGAGCTGATCGAGCGTGTCGACCTCGATCTCGATCTTGACGAGATGCCCGGCGACACCGCGGGCGCGCCCGAGCACCGCTTTAATGCCGCCCGCGAGCGCAATGTGATTGTCCTTGATGAGGATCGCGTCATCAAGGCCGAAGCGGTGATTGAAGCCGCCGCCGCAGCGCACGGCGTATTTCTGCAGCGCCCGCAGGCCCGGCGTGGTCTTGCGCGTGCAGCATACGCGCGCCCGGGTGCCGGCGATCAGGCGCACGAAGGCGGCCGTTGCGGTGGCGATTCCGGAGAGGTGACCAAGAAAATTGAGCGCGGTTCGCTCAGCGCCCAACAGGCCGCGCGCCTGGCCCTCGACCGTCATCAGCACAGTCCCGGCGGCGACCGCATCGCCGTCGCGGCCATGGGCCGTAAGCTTGACCTCGGCGTCGAGCTTGCGGAACGCCGCTTCAGCAAGCGGCAGGCCGCTGATGATCCCCGCCTCGCGTGCTGTCACCACAGCGCGTCCGGTGACGCCGGCCGGCACGGTGGCGACGGAGGTCACATCGCCGGCTCGGCCGAGATCTTCGGCCAACGCCCGGGCCACGGCTTCTTCAATGGCGAACGGCGAGAGGAAGGCGTCGGGACAGAGAGTGCTTGTCATGAAAAACCGGAGATTTGGTGGGAGCATGGACTAAATCACAATACAATAATGCCGGTATTTTGGGCTAGGAAGAAACTTACCCGGCAGGACCGCGCCACCGGGTAGCAGAAGTTTCATGCGCTGCAGGTCGGGCCAGGCCCGGTGGAAAACTCTTTTGAATTTCGAGTGGGGCAGGACGTGAAAAGCGGCCAACCCGCGAT
>JAJPKK010000098.1 GCA_021323775.1 Hyphomicrobiales bacterium | reverse complement strand
GCCAATCGCCCTTGACCGGCTGCCGCCGCCCGCAAGACTGCATCCAAGCGATCAAGGCCCTCGCCAAGGCCGCGCGCCCTTAAGGCTTCTGCACCACTTCTGCACCCGCTCAAGACTCAAAACTTCTGCACCCACTCAAGATTCGAAAGAGGCGAAAAGATTCACTTAATGTTGCTGCTGTCCTAAGCCTACTCGTCCGATTGCGCAGGCTCTTCGCCCGCAGCCGCTATAGCCTGGGTTGAGCGCCGGCGAAATCGGGGGCCGGCGTCGCCATCCGGAGAAGGCGGTTCCGGATTTCGCTTCGCTCAATCCGGGCTACGGCCCTGGATAGCATTTGTGGATACCTCTATAACGGTCGCGCCGCTAATGAGAGTCGCGTTGCCACGAGACAGGAAAGTTACATGATCGCCAAGGACAATCTGCGGACGGCCGCCGAAGTGCTTGTCGACCAGTTGCTCCTCAACGGCGTGCGCCATGTTTTCTGCGTGCCCGGCGAGAGCTATCTCGCGGCTCTCGATGCATTCCATGATCGCGATCTTGCCGTCACCGTGTGCCGCCAGGAAGGCGGCGCCGCGATCATGGCGGAGGCGGCGGGCAAGGCCACCGGCCGGCCCGGCATCTGCTTCGTCACCCGCGGTCCGGGCGCGACCAACGCTTCCGCGGGCATCCACATCGCGCACCAGGATTCCACCCCGATGATCCTGTTCGTGGGGCAGGTTGCGCGCCGCATGCGGGGACGCGAAGCGTTCCAGGAACTCGACTACCGCGCCGTGTTCGGCTCCATGACCAAATGGACGACCGAGATCGACGATCCGGCCCGCGTGCCGGAGATCGTGTCCCGCGCCTTTCATATGGCAGCCAACGGCCGGCCTGGTCCCGTCGTGGTGGCGCTGCCCGAAGACCTGCTGACGGACCGGGTCGCGGCCGCCGACGCGCTGCCTTATCAGCCGGTCGAGGCGTCGCCGGGCGCCAGCGAGATGGACGAGCTTGCGGCCCTGCTCGCCAGGTCCGAGCGCCCGATGCTTTTGATCGGCGGCAGCCGCTGGACCGAGGCCGGCTGTGCGGCGATTGCGCGATTCGCGGAACGCTTCGCCCTTCCGGTCGCCACCACGTTTCGCCGCGCCCATCTCTTCCACGCCCTGCATCCCAATTATGCGGGCGACCTCGGCATCGGCGCCAATCCGAAGCTGACGGCGCGGGTGAAAGCCGCTGATCTCGTGGTGCTGGTGGGCGGGCGCCTGAGCGAAATGCAATCCCAGGGCTACACGCTGATCGACATCCCGGTGCCACAGATGACGTTCGTGCACGTCCATCCCGGCATCGAGGAACTCGGCCGCGTGTATCGGCCTCATCTCGGCATCAACGCCACGCCTGCGTCGTTTGCGATCGCCGCGGCGGCGCTCGACCCGCCCGTCAAGCCCCGCTGGCACGGCGCCGCGAAGGCCGCGCACGACGACTATATCGCGTTTTCCGAAAAGCCGACCGAGGTGCCCGGCGGCGTCAACCTCGGCGCCATCGTGGTGTGGCTGAGGGACCATCTCGGCGACGATGCCCTGATCTGCAATGGCGCCGGCAACTATTCGACATGGGTTCACCGCTATTATCGCCACCGCAAGTTCGCCACCCAGTTCGCCCCGACCGCCGGTTCCATGGGCTACGGCGTCCCGGCTGCGGTCGGCGTGAAGCGCCTCTTTCCGGACCGCACCGTGGTTGCGTTCAGCGGGGACGGCGATTTCCTCATGAGCGGCCAGGATTTTGCAACCGCAGTCCAGTTCGACGCTCCGATCATCGTCATCATTGCGGACAACGGGCTTTACGGAACCATTCGCATGCACCAGGAGCGCCACTATCCGGGCCGTATCTCGGGCACGCAGCTGCGCAATCCGGATTTTGCCGCCTACGCCAGGGCATTCGGCGGCTTCGGCGTTACGGTCGAAAGGACCGCTGATTTTCCGACGGCGTTCAAGGCCGCCGAACAATCCGGGCTGCCCGCTATCATTCACCTCAAGATCGACCCCGAGGCCATCACTCCGACCCTGACGCTGACGGGAATTCGCCAATCCGCGCTGGCGCAACATCGCGCGTGAAGGGGACCCGTAGCCCGGGTGGAGCGAAGCGGCATCCGGGAACGGTTTTTCCCCGCATTTCGCTTCGCTCAATGGGGGCTACGAGCTGCCTATGGGCATGAATCATGGCGTATCGCCGAACTCAACGTGAGACCGCTCGCCTTGCGGCTCGGCATGAGGCCATCGTCGCGGCGGCCCGCAGGCTGGCGTGCGAAAGCGGCCTGGGGGCCGTGCAAATCGCCCCCGTGGCGGAGCGGGCCGGCATCGCGGCCGGCACCGTATATCGCTATTTTCCATCGAAGGATGACCTCGTCGCCGCCGTCGTCAGCGCCGCGACGGAACGCGAGGTTGCGGCGATCCGCGCCGCTGCCGCCGCGGCGCCGGGGGCGCTTTCCGGGCTCGCCGCCGCCATCATGGCGTTCGCCTCCGGGACCCTGCGAGCGCGCCGGCTGGCCTTTGCGATGCTTTCGGAAGAGCCCCCACCCTGCCTTCCCCGGCTCCCTCCCCACCCTCCCCCGCAATCGGCGGAGGGCAAATCAATAAACCGTTCCCCGCTCGCGGGGGAGGGCAAATCAACAAAGCCCCCCCCGCTCGCGGGGGAGGGTAGGGAGGGGGCCGGGCGCCTCACGTTCCGGCGTAAGGTCGGCGGCGAATTCGAGGGCCTGATCCGAGCCGCGATGGCGGCCGGCCATCTCCCTGATCAGCCGCCCGCCGCGATGGCGGCTGGGATCATCGGGGCCACGGTTGAGGGTCTCGTCGGGCCGCTCGCCCCCGCGCCGGCCGGTCCGGAGGCCGAACGCGCCGCCGTGCAGGAGATCACGCTGTTTGCGCTGCGAGCGCTCGGCGTTGCCGACGCGCGCGCGCGGGGGCTGGTGATGTCGGTGGCCAGCAATCGGTAATCCCGCCAGCGACATTCCTGCGCCATCTTGGCGCCCTGTGCTCTCTGAGTTTCGCCGCAAGGCGTCTGCCGCGCGAAAGATCAATGCGCCATCAGCACCGGGACGGTCATCGACTGCAGCATCCCGCGCGTCGCGCCGCCGAGGACGAATTCGCGCAATCTGGAATGGCCGTATCCGCCCATGACGATGAAATCCGCGCCGCAATCGGCCGCATAGGACAAGATGACGTTGCTGACATCGACGCCTGCCGCAACGAGCCGTTTGACCTCGACGTTGAGGCCGTGACGGGCGAGATGCTCGCCAAGATCGGCGCCGGGCAACTCGTCCGTCTCGCGGCCGCCGCTCGCCACCATGACGATCTCAGCCTTTTTTCCTTGCGCCAGGAACGGCAGCGAGTCCGCGATAGCGCGCGCGGCGTTGCGGCTGCCATCCCAGCATACCAAGATGTGGCCGAGCTTGAGCCCGGCCTGCTGAATGTAGGGCACCACGACCACCGGGCGGCCCGACTCGAACAATGCCGCTTCGATCAAGAGGTCATCGGGCAACGCCCGCTCGGGATCGGTCTGGCCGACCATGGCAAGATCGAAACACCGCGCGATCCGGCCGAACACGGTCGCGGCGCGTCCAAGGTTCGCTTCGATGATGCGATGCTCGGCCGAGAGGCCTTCCCGTTTCGCGGCAGCCTCGAAACGATCGACCGCGTCCTGGGCGGCGGCGCGGTTCTCGGTCCGCTGAGCCTCCACCCAGCTCGCCGATAGTCCGTCCATGACCGTGGGCGTGATGACCGGATCGTAGGCAAATGCGATCCCGGCGATGTGCGCCTGGAACCGGGCGGCGATCGAAATCGCAAATTGCGCTGCCGGATCGCGGTCGGTCCCCACGGTCAGGTTGACCACCAGGTCCTTGATCATGGGTCACCTTTCCGAGTTGGGCGCTTCGCTCGTCCGAGTTGGGCGCTTCGCTCGGCGCAACCTCGGCGCTTGCAGCAAGATTGGTCGGCGTGTCATTGCCCGGCTTGACGGGGCAATCCAGTCGCGACGGCCGGCGGTTACGAGATCGCCCCGTCGAGCCGGGCAATGACGGCACAGAGGCAGGCCAACTCAAAAAATTCCTACGCCCCTTTCTTCTGCCCGGCGTTGATCCCCGTCAAAAAATGAGCTGCCGCGGGACCGGCTGCGACCCCGCGGCCTTGGCCGTCATTTCTGCTTGATGTTGCCGTCCTTATCGAACTGCGACACATAGGCCCACAGGTCGCCAAGCTCTTTTTCGCTCTTGATGCCGGCGAAGACCATCTTGGTGCCCGGAACCTTGGCGCGAGGATCTTTGATGTACTCCTTGAACACGGCCTCGCCCCAGGTGATCCCCGAAGCCTTGTTGGCGTCGCTGTAGTTGAAACCGTCCACGCTGCCGGCCTTGCGGCCATCGAGGCCGTTGAGCACCGGCCCCACCTTGTTAGTTGCGTCCGGTCCGATTGAATGGCATGGCGCGCATTTCCGGAACGAAGTCTCGCCGGCCGCCACGTCCTGGGCGAGTGCTGCTCCGGTGGATACCACAAGTCCGGCGGCAGCAACCAACGCAAGTCTCATCTTACATCCTCCTGGTAATTTATTTCGGGCCTCCGGGATGGCGCCCGCAGCGCTCCCAACAACGAACGCGCCTCCACAAATGGTTCGAATGGCGCTCTTGAGGCCGCCTGTCAACGGCGAATCGCATGGATGCCTCTGTCCTGCAATGCCTGTCCAAAGCGTGCCGCTGGCGGCGATGCGGCAGGAACCCGCGACGTCGAGTATTTCATCTCGCCGCCGTTCCGCGGTAGAAGGAATACGAGGAGAACTCGCATGTCGGTAGCAATGCCCGCTCAGGACACCTCCGTGCTCAAGCGCCGCCGCGAGATCGTGCGCGCGCTCAGGACCATGGTACCGGCCGAGGGCGTGATCGACACGGAGCGCGAAATGCGACCCTATCAGTCGGATGGCCTGACGGCCTATCGTCAGCTTCCAATGGTTGTGGTGCTGCCGCATACGACCGATCAGGTCGCCGCCGTGCTGCGCTACTGCCACCAGAACGGCATCAAGGTGGTGCCGCGCGGGGCCGGCACCTCGCTCTCCGGCGGTGCGCTGCCGCTTGGCGACGGCGTTCTGCTCGGCATGGCGAGATTCAACCGAATCCGGGAGATTGATTTTGCCAATCGGGTTGCGGTCGTGGAGCCGGGCGTGACCAATCTCGCCGTCACCCAGGCCGTGGAGCACGCGGGCTTCTACTATGCGCCCGACCCGTCATCGCAGATTGCATGTACGATCGGGGGCAATGTGGCGGAAAATTCCGGCGGCGTTCACTGCCTCAAATACGGGATGACCACCAACAATGTGCTGGGCTGCGAAATCGTGCTGATCACCGGCGAGATCGTGCGGCTCGGCGGCAAGCATCTCGACGCTGGCGGTTACGACCTGCTCGGCATTGTTGTCGGCTCCGAGGGATTGCTGGGCGTCGTAACCGAAGTCACTGTGCGAATCCTGAAAAAACCGGAGGTCGCGCGCGCGCTGCTGATCGGTTTTCCCACCTCCGAGGAGGCGGCTCGCTGCGTCGGCAGCATCATCGGCGCGGGGATCATTCCGGGCGGCATAGAGATGATGGACAGGCTCGCCATTCATTCGGCCGAGGCGTTCGTCCACGCCGGATATCCGCTCGACGTCGAGGCAATCCTCATCGTCGAACTCGACGGGCCGCGTGTTGAAGTCGATCACCTGGTCGAGCGGGTCGGCGAAATCGCGAAGACCTGCGGGGCTTCCGGGCTGCGCGTATCGACGTCGGAGAAGGAGCGGCTGTTGTTCTGGGCAGGCCGCAAAGCGGCGTTTCCGGCGGTCGGCCGCATTTCGCCCGATTACTATTGCATGGACGGCACCATTCCGCGCGCCATGCTGCCCCGCGTCCTCCTGCGCATGCAGGAACTGTCGGAGATTTACCGCCTGCGGGTGGCCAATGTGTTTCACGCCGGCGACGGCAATCTGCATCCGCTGATCCTCTACGACGCCAACCAGCCCGGCGAGCTGGAGCGCGCCGAGGCGTTCGGCGCCGACATCCTGAAACTCTGCGTCGAGGTCGGCGGCGTGCTCACCGGCGAGCACGGCGTCGGCGTTGAAAAGCGCGACCTGATGCCGGTGATGTTCTCACAGGGCGATCTCGACCAGCAGCAGCGCCTGAAATGCGCTTTCGACGACAAGGGGCTGCTCAATCCCGGCAAGGTTTTCCCGACGCTCTCGCGCTGCGCCGAACTCGGGCGCATGCATGTGAGCGGCGGGCGACTTCCCTTCGCGGATATTCCGAGGTTTTGATCGGGTGATCGGGCGACCCTGCCATAACCGTCATTGCCGGGCTTGACCCGGCAATCTATCTCCATGCGAAGAAGATGGACCCGCGGGTCAATCCCCGGATCAAGGCCGGGGACGCGGGTGACAAGCAAAAGCCCAGGGCCCGGTCACCGCATGTCCGACTACCACAAGCCGAGCGACCACAAAGACATCGAGGCGGCCGTGCAATGGGCGATTGCCGGAGGGAAATCCCTCGAGATCATCGGCCACGGCTCAAAGCGCCTCGTCGGGCGTCCGGCGCAATATGACGCCACGCTCGATCTGTCCGGGATGGCCGGCATCACCCTCTATGAGCCGGAGGAGTTGATCCTCTCTGCCAGAGCCGGAACGCCCCTCGCGGAAATCACTGCCTTGCTCGCATCGAACGGTCAGGAGCTTGCTTTCGAGCCCATGGACTACGGCCCGCTGCTGGGCGGTGCGCCGGGCCGGGGAACGATCGGCGGCACGCTGGCGGCAAATGTGTCAGGACCGCGTCGAGTCCGCGCCGGCGCGGCGCGGGATCATTTTCTCGGCGTCGTCGCGGTGTCGGGACGCGGCGAGACTTTCAAATCCGGCGGCCGCGTGGTCAAGAATGTGACCGGCTTCGATCTCTGCAAACTGCTCGCGGGATCGTGGGGCACGCTCGGGATTCTCGCCGAAGTGACCCTCAAAGTCCTGCCGCAGGCGAAATCGGAAGCGACGCTCGCCGTGTTTGGGCTTACTGACAGCGAAGCGGCGGCAGCGATGGCCGCCGCAATGGCGACCCCGCTCGCCATTGCGGGCGCCGCGCATCTGCCCGACTATATGGCGTCGCGATTTGACGGCCTTGATGAAGCGGAAGCGACAACCGTGTTCCGCATTGAAGGGATTGCAGCCTCGCTCGACGAATCGGTCGCGAGCCTCAAGAGAGCGGTGCGGCCGTTTGGGGCCTCCGCCACCCTTGATCAAGCCGCATCGCGCAGGCTGTGGCGCTCGATCCGGGATGCGCAGCCGTTTTGGGCCGGCGGTCCCTGCGGCGATCGACCGCTCTGGCGCATCTCGGCGGCGCCAAGCAAAGGGTGTGAGATAGCGGCGAAAATCACGCCGGCCGCCATGTTGTTCTACGACTGGGCCGGCGGCCTCATCTGGGTCGCGCCTCCCGTTACGCAGGACTGCGGCGCAGGAGAAATCCGCCGCGCCGTCGCGGCGGCGGGCGGTCACGCAACGCTGGTGCGCGCGCCCCAATCCGTGCGGGCCAGCGTCGATCCATTCCATCCTGAAACGGGGGCGCTCGCCGCCCTCACCAGGCGGGTGAAGGAAAATTTCGATCCCAAGGGCGTGCTCAATCCCGGGCGGATGTGGGCGGGAGTATAGGCGGCGTCGAGCTTGATGTTCACGCGGCGTCGTTGCCGGGCTTGACCCGGCAATCCATCTTCATGTCAAGAAGATGGACCCGCAGGTCAATCCCGGATCGAGTCGCGGGACGCAGGCGACCAAGCGCGGGTCAACCGATCGGAACGTAGCCTAAAGGCATGCAGACGTCTTTCAGCCTCGCCCAGCTTGCCGATCCGGATGTTGCCGAGGTCGACCGGATTTTGCGCGCTTGCGTGCATTGCGGCTTCTGTACGGCAACCTGTCCGACCTATGTGCTGCTAGGAGACGAGGATGATTCCCCGCGCGGCCGCATCTACCTCGCCAAGGACATGTTGGAGCGCGCCGAGCCCGCGCGCCGCGAGGTGGTCAAGCACATTGACCGCTGCCTCTCCTGCCTGGGTTGCATGACGACGTGTCCCTCGGGCGTCCACTACATGCACCTCATCGACCACGCCCGGGCCTATGTGGAGGAGACCTATCGCCGTCCGCTCATCGAACGGCTGGTGCGTGCGGCGTTGCTGCGGGTGATGTCCGATCCAAAACTGTTCCGGTGGGCGTTGATCGCGGCCCTGCCCGTCAAGCCGATGGCGCCTCTCTTCGATTTTGCCGGCCTGAAACGCCTCGCCGCAATGCTCCGTCTGGCGCCGTGGCGCCTGCCCCGCCGCCCGGCGGCGGCTGGTGTATTTCCGGCCGCGGGCCCACGGCGGGGACGCGTGGCGCTGCTGTCGGGTTGTGTCGAAAGTGTGCTCGCGCCCAATATCAACAGGGCGACAGTGCGGGTCCTGACGCGCCACGGCTTTGAAGTCGTTCAGGTGCGCGACGAAGGCTGCTGCGGAGCGCTCGCGCATCACATGGGCCGCAAACAGGAAGCTCACGCGGCAGCATGCCGCAATATCGAGGCGTGGTCCCGCGAGATCAACACTCAAGGAATCGACGCCATTCTCACAACGGCTTCCGGCTGCGGCACGATGATGAAGGACTACGGCTTCATGCTGCGCAACGACTCGGATTATGCGGCGCGCGCCGAAAAAATCTCCGGCATGTGCCGCGATATTTCAGAATTCATCAATGAAATCAAATCATTAGAGTATGTCACACGACCCGCCATCAAGGTCGCCTATCACCCTGCTTGTTCGCTCGCGCACGGCCAACGGGTAACTGAGGCGCCAAGGGCGATGCTCTCTGAAGCGGGATTTGTGTTGATAGATATTCCCGAAAGTCACTTATGTTGCGGTTCTGCTGGAACCTATAATATTTTGCAGTCAGAATTGGCGAATCGGTTGCGTGATCGAAAGATCGCTAATATCGATAAGGTTATGCCCGAATTGATCGCAGCCGGAAATATAGGCTGCATCGTTCAGATCGCAGGGGGCACGCCAATTCCGGTCGTTCATCCGATCGAGTTGATCGACTGGGCGACCGGGGGATCGGCGCCAAGGGCGTTGGAACGCACGAGATGGTCCGATACAATCGGTGATTCGAGCGAGTAGGTACCGTTAGGGTCCAAGCAAATCGTGTTTGATTGCCCCGCCGTGCGTCGGGAAGTCAGTCGCAACGATCGGGAGAACGATCATGGCGAAGAAAGCAAAGAAGGCCAGTAAAGCTCAAACCGAAAAGAAGAAGACGAAAAAGGTAGCAGCGGCAACAAAGGCTGCGAAGAAGACTGCTTCCAAGCGAGCTCCCGCAAAGAAGATGAAGACTTCTGCAAAAACTGCGGCCAAGAGCCGGGCCAAGAAGCCCGCCGCCAAAAAGGCAGCTGCGAAGAAGACAGCCCCCAAGAAGGCGGCGGCCCGAAAGGCTGCGCCTGCGGCGGCTGCTCCCAAAGTAGCGCCCAAGCAACCTGCCGCGGCCGCTCCGGCGCCCAAGCCGGCCGCCCCGCCGCCGCCGAAGCCGATGGTGACCGCACCGGCCGCTGCGCCGCGGCCCGCCGCGCCGTCTGCTCCCAAGCCGGCCGCTGCGTCTCCGGCGCCTGCTCCGAAGCCTTCCGCTCCGCCGGCCACGCCGCCACGTCCGGTTTCCGCGACGCCATCGCCTTCCGCACCTGCGTCGCCTTCGTCGACGACGCATGTCGGCGCGTCCCCGGCGGCGCCGCGGCCAACCGCTCCCGCGGCTCCCGCAAGCCATGCGGCGTCGGCGAGCCATATGGCCGCGCCGAAGCCGGCATCGCCCGCTCCGGCGGCGGCGCCCGGCTCAAGCCCGGCGCCGTCGGCTCCGGGTCCCGCCGCGCCGCTCCACAGCTCGAGCTCGACCGGTTCGGGCGGAGCATAGCGGGTTCAGCCGCGCTACCTGAATCGCTGCAGGCGCACACGCCTGACGGCGAGCGGAATGACGGCCCCGCATTTGCCGTGCGGGGCCGCATTTGCGTCCGAAGGTTGCCTTTTCGCAAGGACTTGAGATGAAGCGCGCGTTGCCCTCAGCGCGCCCATGTGTCAGGAATGCAACATATTCAAATAATATGATGATTGCCTAAAAAAGCATCGCGAAAATATGTTTTTTCGGCTTGCCTGAATCGTCCGTTTTCGAACGTAATTGCCGTAAGCCTCGGCGGGGGTTGCGACATCCGACGAGGGGCGGGGATCGTTCAGCGCAAGTTGCGCGGTCCAGGTCGGACAGTCGCGAGGGGTATGGGGGAATCATGAAAAGGCTTATATGCGCTGCCGCGCTCGCTCTCGGTTGTTCAACCGTGTCGGGTCTGGCGGCGGATCTGGAAAAGAAGATGCCGGCGAAGGCGCCGCCGATGGTGGTGAGCCCGTGGGACATCGCTTTCGGCTCGGCGATCATGTCGGATTATAATTTCCGCGGCATTACGCAGTCTAACCACCATCCGTCGGTCGCGGCCTATTTCGAGCCGCGGTACAACTTCAACGACAGCCTGCAGGGCTACCTGGGCCTCTCGGGCGAGAGCATCTCGTTCCCGAACCGCGCCGCGGCCGAGATCGACTTTTACGGCGGCATCCGGCCGACTTTCGGCAAGCTCGCGCTCGATTTCGGCGCCTGGTACTACTGGTATCCGGGCGGAGAGTGCTTCAATGCTGCGGTGCCGGGCGATTGCGCAGCAAACGCCGATCCTCTCACGGGCGGCCTGCCGATCAACGGCAACGTCGTCAAAGCCGACCTGAGTTTCTGGGAGATTTACGGCAAGGCCACCTACACGGTGAACGATCAGTTCTCGTTCGGCGGCAGCGTCTACTGGTCGCCGTCCGTTCTGAATTCCGGCGCGGAGGGGACCTATGTCGCGGGGACGGCGAAATACATTCTCCCGACCGCTCTCCCAGCCGGGATCGGCTGGTTCATCTCGGCGGACGTGGGTCACTGGTTTCTGGGGACGAGCGACAGCTTCTACGCAGTAACCGGTTTTCCGGCCGGCATTCCCTACAAGAGCTACACGAACTGGGACATCGGCCTCGCATTCACATGGAAGCAATTCACACTTGACCTGCGCTACTTCGACACCGATCTCAACAAGGGCGACTGCAACGCATTCACGAGCGCCCAGAACGCCCGGTTCGACGGTTCCTTCACGGCGATCAATCCAGCGGGCTTCGGCACAAACTGGTGCGGTGCGACCTTCATCGCCAAGCTCTCGGTTGACCTGACGAAGGACAACCTGAAATAGCTTTGCGCTGTCTTGCGACAGCCGGGTGGGGACCATCTGATAAATCTGACCGCCGTCAAGCCGCGCTTGACGGCGGTCTTTATTTAGCCGCGGTTAGATTTCATCCGCGCTGTCTTTGCCGGAAGTTCACTGCCGGAATTGGGCGGCCTCACCATGGCCCCGCCCGATATGCCAACTATCCGACATAACAAGAGAAATCCCCAAAAACTGTCGCCAACCCGTGTTTTTCCATCTTCCCCGAATCGTCCTTTTCCGACCCTAGTGGGCGTGCCTCGGCGGGACCTAGGCATCCGGCGAGGGGCGCGGTTGTTTCGACTGTCAAGGCAGACCATCCAAAAATCCGGCAAGTCGTAACAGGAGCAAAACTCGTGGCGGCCAATTTGTCATCGGACGTGTCCCAGCGATCTCAACCCTGAGGGCCCCACCGCCCATTGTCAGGAGGCCAGGGCCAGGCCCCACAGGCGCCGGACCTGCGCGGCGCGGACTCCCCGCCCAATCGAAATCGGCTGTCGCCGATGCCGATCCTTTGCTGAGGGCCAAATGCTTCCTCTCTTCAGGCCAGGGAGGGGCGGCTGGGGACAGGGCAATCGCAAATGGGAACCCACCATGGGTTTTGTCCCTCTTGCAGCGATCCGCTCCAGGGGGAATGGAAAGGAATGAAAAAAATTGCGTGCGTTGCGGCGCTCGTTCTGGCCTGCGCGCCTGTTTTGGTTTTCGCCGAAGATTTGCAGCCAAACATGAAAACTCCGGAGACGGAGAATCCGAAAGAGAAAAAGGAAAAGCCAGAGGCGAAGAGACCGCAGGAGAACAAACCCGAGGAAAAAAAGCAGGAACAGAAGAAGCCGGAGGCGAAGAAACCTGAGCTAATAACGCCGTGGGACATCGCGTTCGGCGGCACCATGATGTCGGACTATAACTTCCGCGGCATTACGCAATCCAACCACCGTCCGGCGGTCACGTCCTATTTTGAGCCGCGCTACAATTTCGACGACAGCCTGCAAGGCTATTTTGGCTTGGCTGGCGAGAGCATCTCGTTTCCGAACCGCGCTCCCTCGGAGATCGACTTGTACGGCGGCGTCCGGCCGACTTTCGGCAACCTCGCCCTCGATTTTGGCGCTTGGTACTACTGGTATCCGGGCGGAGAGTGCTTCCACAATCTGATCGGAGAGTGCCGTCCCAGCTTGACGAACGGCAACGTCGTCAAAGCGGATTTGAGCTTCTGGGAAGCTTACGCCAAGGCCATCTACGCAATGAACGGCCAGTTCTGGTTGGGCGGCGGCGTATACTGGTCGCCGTCCGTCTTTAACTCGGGCGCCGAGGGGACGTATTTGGCGGGCACGGCAAGATACATTCTGCCGCCTGTCCTCCCCAAAGGGATCGGCTCGTTCATTTCTGCCGACGTAGGGCATTGGTTCCTGGGAACGAGCGATAGCTTTTATGCAGTACGCGGTTTTCCAGGCGGCATTCCATATAAAAGCTACACGACCTGGGACGTCGGCCTTGCGTTCACGTGGAAGCAGTTCACGCTCGACTTGCGCTACTACGATACGAATCTGAATAAGGGCGATTGCAATGCCTTTACCAAGGACTTCACCGCAGGCGGCGTGTTCAGCACCGCGATTAATCCGGCAGGCCCCGGTTCCAATTGGTGCGGCGCGACCTTTCTGGCCAAGCTCTCGGTTGACCTGACCAGGGACAATCTGAAGAAGCGGGAAGAGAGGACGTCCGAAGAGAAGAAGCCGGACATGAAGGGGCGGCAAGAAAGGAGATCGGAAGACAACGGGCCGGAGATGAAAGGGCGGGCCACGGGATCGGAAGACAAGAAACCGGAAGACAAGAAACGCGCCGACAAAAAACCCGAAGACAAGAACTCCGAAGACAAGAACCCCAAAGACAAAAAACCGGAGGACAAGAAGCCGGAATTGAAGAACCCCTGGGATATCGCGTTCGGTACGGCGATCATGTCGGAGTTCAACATCCGCGGCGTTTCCGGATCCAATCACAGGCCGGCGGTCGAGCCTTACTTTGAGCCGCGCTACAATTTCAGCGACAGCCTGCAGGCCTATGTGCGCCTGTGGGGCAACCCTGTCGCGTTTCCCAACCGCGCCGCGGTCGCCATTAATTTATGGGCCGGCACGCGGCCTACTTTCGGCAAGCTGGCGCTGGATTATGGATTTTGGCAACGCTGGTTCCCAGGCGGCGAGTGCGTCGACCCTCTGTCATTTGCGCCCTGCGGGACCGGACGGCCATTGCAGCGTGGGAATGTCATCCCGGCCGATCTGAATTTTTGGGAAATCTTTGCCAGGGCGACCTACCACGTCAACGACCGGTTCTCCGTCGGCGGCGGCGCATATTGGTCCCCCTCTGTTTTCAACACGGGCGATCCGGCGACCTATGTGATGGGCACGGCCAAATATATCCTGCCCACGATCCGTCCCTGGAACATCTGCTGGCTCATATTCGGCGAAATGGGTCACTGGTACCGCGAAGGGACGCCTTACCCCAGCTACACAAACTGGTACGCCGGACTCGCATTCACCTGGAAGCAGTTCACGTTTGATCTGCGCTACTCTGATACGAACAGGCCCGACTGTCTCACCCAGACAGCGAATGCTGTGCTTCTTGAGGCCGCTGGGATTCCCCGCTCTGATCGGTGCGGCAAGACGTTCATTGGCAAGCTCTCGGTCGACCTCACGAGGGACAACTTGAGATAGCTCCCTCCCCTCTGGCGCCGCCCGGGGCCCGCCGCTGGCCCCGATCAAATGTGTCGATCCGTGATCGGACCACGCTCTGGCCGCCCGGCGGGCAGCGGTCTTTTGAATTTTGAGTGGGTCATGACGTGCAAAGCGGCCGCGCCGCGATCACGCGCCGGCCGCAAGAGTGCATTCAAGCGATCAAGGCCATCTCCAAGGCGGCGGGACCTCAGGCTTCTGCACTCGCTCAAGATTCAAAGAGGCGGGAGATTTGACCGCCGTCAAAGCGTTCTTGACGGCGGCCTTTACTTTGCCCGCGTTGAATTTTACCCGCGCTGCGCGCTGCCGGAATTCGTCACTACCCCCTACCGCCATCCGCGAGGCCGCCTACATTTTGGCGGGCGGCGCCCAGCCTGGGGCCGCTGACGGCGTAATCAGGACGCGCGATGACGATGTTCCGGCCGCGCCGGTTGGGCGATCGGGACAGGCCGAGGGAGTTGAAGAATGAATTTTGAGAAATACACCGACCGCGCCCGCGGGTTTGTTCAGGCGGCGCAGTCGCTGGCGTTGCGGGAGGGCCACCAGCAGTTTGCCCCTGAACATCTGCTCAAGGTCCTGCTGGACGATCCGGAAGGCCTTGCAGCCGGCCTGATCGATCGCTCGGGCGGACGTTCGCGGGATGCGCTGGCAGGCGTGGAAGCGGCGCTCGCAAAGCGCCCCAAGGTGCTGGGCGGCGGAAGCGGTCAGCTCTATCTCGAACCCGCGCTCGCGCGCGTCTTCGAAACCGCGGAGAAGGCCGCCGAAAAATCCCGCGATGCCTTCGTGACGGTGGAGCGCCTGCTCTTGGCGCTGGCGATTGAGAAGGACAGCGAGGCAGGAAAGATCCTCAGCCAGGCGGGCGTTACGCCGCAGACTCTCAACGCCGCCATCGAGGCGCTGCGCAAAGGCCGCACTGCCGATTCGGCTTCGGCCGAGAATGCCTACGACGCGCTCAAGCGATACACCCGCGATCTGACCCAGGCCGCCCGCGACGGCAAACTCGACCCGGTGATCGGCCGCGACGAAGAAATCCGCCGCACCGTGCAGGTCCTGTCGCGCCGCACCAAGAATAACCCCGTATTGATCGGCGAGCCAGGCGTAGGCAAGACCGCGATCGTGGAAGGCCTCGCGCTGCGCATCGTCAACGGCGACGTGCCGGAGAGCCTCGCGGACAAGAAACTGCTCGCTCTCGACATGGGCGCGCTCATCGCCGGCGCCAAATACCGGGGCGAATTCGAGGAGCGCCTCAAGGCCGTGCTCCAGGACGTGACGGCATCGGAGGGCGGAATCGTTCTGTTTGTCGACGAGATGCACACCATCGTCGGCGCCGGCAAGGCCGACGGCGCCATGGACGCTTCGAACCTCCTAAAGCCTGCGCTTGCCCGCGGCGAACTGCATTGCATCGGCGCCACCACGCTCGACGAATACAAGAAGCACGTGGAAAAAGACGCGGCGCTGGCGCGGCGATTCCAGCCGGTCTACATCTCTGAACCTACCGTCGAGGACACGGTGTCGATCCTGCGCGGGCTCAAGGAGAAGTACGAGCAGCATCACGGCGTCCGCATTACCGACTCAGCGCTCGTGGCCGCCGCCACGCTTTCGAACCGTTACATCACCGACCGCTTCCTTCCTGACAAGGCGATCGATCTCGTCGACGAAGCGGCGGCGCGGCTCAAGATGCAGGTGGATTCCAAGCCGGAAGAGCTCGATACCATTGACCGCGAAATCGTGCGGCTGCGCATCGAGCAGGAGGCGCTCAAAAAGGAGCATGATCCCGGCTCACGGACGCGCTTGAAAGCGCTCGAAGACGAACTGCGGGATCTGGAGAAAAAATCTGCCGATATCACCAGCCGCTGGAAATCCGAGAAGGCAAAGCTCGCCGAAGCGCAGAAATTCAAGACCGAGCTTGACCAGCTTCGCCTCGAGCTTGCCCAGGCGCAGCGCCGCGGCGAATACCAGCGCGCCGGCGAACTTGCTTACGGGCAAATTCCGGCCCTTGAGAAGAAGCTCAAGGAACTGGAGGCGACCGAAGGCAGGTCCGCCATGGTGGAGGAGGCCGTGACGGCCAACCATGTCGCCCAGGTGGTGTCGCGATGGACCGGAATCCCGGTCGACCGGATGCTCGAAGGCGAAAAAGAAAAGCTGCTCCATATGGAAGAGAAGCTTTCCGCCCGCGTGATCGGCCAGGAAGAGGCGGTTCGGGCGGTATCAACCGCGGTTCGTCGCGCCCGCGCCGGGCTGCAGGATCCGCATCGGCCGATCGGCTCATTCATCTTTCTGGGACCGACCGGCGTCGGCAAGACCGAGCTGACCAAGGCTCTGGCGGCGTTCCTGTTCGACGACGAGAACGCCATGATTCGCATCGACATGTCGGAGTACATGGAGAAGCACTCGGTCGCCCGGCTGATCGGCGCGCCCCCCGGCTATGTAGGCTATGAGGAGGGCGGCTCGCTGACCGAGGCGGTGCGGCGGCGGCCCTATCAGGTGGTCCTGTTTGACGAGATCGAAAAGGCCCATTCAGATGTCTTCAATGTGCTTTTGCAGGTGCTGGACGACGGCCGGCTGACCGACGGGCAGGGGCACACTGTCGACTTCCGCAACACCCTCATTGTCATGACCTCAAATTTGGGGTCGGAGTATCTGGCCAATCAGCCTGAGGGGCAGGACACCGACGCCGTTCGGGCGGACGTCATGGCTGCCGTGCGTGCGCGCTTCCGCCCCGAGTTTCTCAACCGGATCGACGAGATCATCCTGTTCCACCGGCTCAGGCGTGACCAGATGGCAGCCATCGTCGACATCCAGATGAAGCGCATCGAAAAGCTCCTTGAGGACCGCAAGATCGTCATTGAACTCGACGCTGCCGCGCGGGACTGGCTTGCCAACAAAGGCTACGACCCGACCTACGGGGCGCGCCCGCTCAAGCGCGTCATCCAGAAAAACCTCCAGGATCCGCTTGCGGAGATGATCCTTTCTGGCCGCGTCAAAGACGGCGACAAAGTCGCAATCTCCGCGACGAAGTTCGGGCTCACCTTCAACGGCAAGGTTGCGGCGGCCGCCTGAGCGCTGGGAGCGCGGGCGTGCCGCCGCCGGCGAGTTCGCGGCGTAGGCCGGGTTGAGCGAAAGCAAAACCCGGGATCGGCCTTGCCGCACTTGCCGCAGGCCACGGGTCCCGGATTTCGCTGCGCTCGATCCGGGCTACGGAAAAGAAGCCCCTACACATTCATCCAGGTGCGCACCTGGTCCACAAACCGCTTGGCGCCGCTCTTCGGCAGGCCATCGACGGAGAGCGGATTGAGGCCGCCGCTGCTTTCGATGGAAATCGAGTCCCAGATGAGCCCGCGCTCATGAGCCACTTCGGCAAGGTGCGACATCGGCAGATGCTCGTCTTGTCGGGTCCAGGGCGTCAGCCAGAATTCGACCTTCACGAGGGTGATGCCGAGTGGGTCGGCCGAGAGACGGGCGGGGAAGAAGATCTCCGTAAAACGCCCTCTCAACATCGCCCACAGGCGGCTTGACCGGACTTGGATGGGTCTGCCGGCGCTGGCGTTCTGTCGCGGCGCTGAGCTTGCGGGCTGGTTCATGGGCGCTGGCTCATGGGGCGTCAAGCGGCCCAGTCAGCGCTGTATGATTGCGGCAGCCTGGGCGGAGCGCGTGGGCTGGCTCATCATGCTGTCGATCTTATCGCGTTCGCGCTCGAAGGCCGCCAAGGCCGCTCCCTCAAGGACGCGCCCGCGCGGCAGCTTGATGCGCATCGGATCGACCAGGCGGCCGTTGACGAGAATCTCGTAATGCACATGCGCGCCGGTTGAAAGCCCGGTCGATCCCACATAACCGATCACCTGGCCCTGGCGGACCTTAACCCCGGGTTCGATGCCGCGGGCGAAGGCGGTCATGTGGCCGTAGGCAGTCTCGTAGCCGTAATTGTGCTTGATGCGGATGTATTTGCCGTAGCCGGATTCCCAGCCCGCCTTCTCGATGGTGCCATTCCCGGAAGCATAGATCGGCGTGCCCATCGGGGCCGCCCAATCCACCCCGGTATGCATTTTCGTGTAGCCGAGGATCGGATGTCGACGCGAGCCAAAGCCGGATCGCATGATGCCGTCATTCACCGGCTTGCGGACGAGGAACTTCTTCGCGCTTCTGCCCATCTCGTCGTAATAATCGACAACGCCGTCGTCCGGCGAGATGTAGCGGTAATATCTCTTCAGTTCGCCGCCGACTGTGAGAGAGGCGAACATCACGTCGGGCTTCGCGTCGCTATTGTCCTCGTCGCCGGAGTAAAGCACCTCGATGGAGTCGCCAGGCCGCGCCTTGCGCTGAAAATCGACGTCATAAGAATAGACTCTGATCAACTCATCCACGACGGCCCGAGGAACGCGATTGCGCAGCGCCGTCTCGTAAATGCTCTCGTAGAGCCGCACGCCGGAACCGTCGTCATCTTCGTCGTCCTCGGCTTCGGCGGTCGGCGCTTCTGCCGTCTGGACGTCGACGCTTACATATCGGCCCAGATCCGACAAGGCAGCCACCGCCTCAACGCCCTGGTCGCCGACCAGCATCACCCGCACCGGCTGAAGGCGTTCGGTGCCCCGCACCGGCGACAGCAGCACGCGAAGCTTCTGGCTTTCCTTCAGGTTCCCGTCGCGCGCCCGCATGCCGAGCACCGCGGCGATTGCCTTGATCTCCTCCGGGGTCGCCCCGAGATCGCGCAGGATCGCGGCGAGCGTATCGCCCTTCTTGATCGGGATAAGCCGCTCGTTCCACGGATTGCCGCCGGTCGCCTGCGCGGCGGTCTTCGGCAGCATGGTGATGTTTTCAGCGGTGATCCGGGCTTCGAAGGGGGCATAGGGGTCGGACGGCGACTCCTGCGCGGCATAGGCAAGGTTGCCGGGCGTCGCGCTCGCCAGAACGAACTTTGGCGGCGTCGAATCGGTCCAGTTGGCGGCCTCCCTGACCCTTCTGATTACGTCCTCCAATGGAACCTGAGCCGCCACGCGCATGCGCGGCATGACGCTCGCCAGATCGCGGGTGACGAAAGAGACCTCGGCATCGGGTGCGGCATCCGGACGTTCCTCGGCCAGGATCGGGTCGTTGTCCATATTGAACAGCGCCCGCTGCGGGTTGAACTGCGGAATATTGGCCGAAAGCTCGGACGTCGAAAGCGCGAGATTGCTGGAAACGCGGGTGAAGGGCTTGACCCGAGGCACTTCGCGCTCGCCCACCTTGGTCATCGTGGTGATGCGAACGACCTGGCGCGCCGCGCTGCTATCGGTGATCGGCGGCAGGCGGTCACTTTTGCGGGCGGTCGCCCGATTGCCCAAGCCGGCCCGGAGGCCGAACTCGACCCGCTCCGGGTTAGCAGCAAAGTGGGCCTCGCCGTCGAGCGCAGCGAAAACCGCCCCTCCCATCAGGGCCGCGCCACACAAGCCGGTCAATATCGTCCCGCTCAACCAGCGCACGGACACGCGGCTGCGATTGAAATCGCTGCTCAGGCCGTCTACGGAAAGCGGCGGCTCGGTTCCGAGGTCAATTGCGCCGGACTGCGGCTTATGCGAATGACGCGCTTTTCCGTTGTCCAATTCGCCCGTCCCCTGCCTTTGCGCAGTCGCGCACAAGCCGCCGTTCCGCCCACCCCGATTCGGGGGAGCCGATGAACTCAAACCCCGGCTCACGCCGGATGAACAGTCACCGAACCCCGCAGCACCAGGGTCTTTTCTTTTGTGCCGATCGATTGCGTTGATCGCGTAACGAAGCCGGAACGATACGCCCGGTATTCCCCAAGCGCGAACACGCCGCATTATTGTGGCCACAGTACGGCGGCTCGGATTTCGCGACGGCGGTCACGAAGATCGGGCGGGCTCCGCCGATAGCGCGCAGTCCAACGGCGCGAGCCAGGCCCTTTGCACGGCCCCTTGCACGCCTGTGACGATGCGATGAAAAACTCAAAGATAGATGGTTGACAATATGGAGGCACGTTGCATATAAAGCTTGGACACGGCGCGCGCCGCCGGGTGGCGGTACGGTGCGCCTCCGAAGCCCCTCACTTTGCGGTGACCTTGTCACCGACTTCGGTCGGGGACGACTGCTTCGCAGGCGTGTTTGGCGCGTCCGGAGACGGGGTGGCTAACCCCGGGCTGTTTGATAGGTGAATAGGAAGAAAGAGAAACGTGGACGGCGGAGTCCTTGCGAGCCGCGTGCATGTGAGGGTTCCATTGTGAGAGTTCCATCGACGCAAGTCGATGGTCCTCAATATGCGCCTCAATGCGCCGGCAGGACGAGACTTCGGCGGTACACGTTTCAGGTCAACACCATAAAATTTCGCGAACGCAATGAATGCTGCGGCGACGTAAAGTTGCCGGGGCGGGTTTGCGCGCGCGAAAGTTGAGGTGGGACCTCGTCAAACGTTGTGATCAGCCGGAACAAAATCTCATCCAAACTTGAGAGTTTGATCCTGGCTCAGAGCGAACGCTGGCGGCAGGCCTAACACATGCAAGTCGAGCGCTCGTAGCAATACGGGAGCGGCAGACGGGAGAGTAACACG
>JAJPKK010000165.1 GCA_021323775.1 Hyphomicrobiales bacterium | reverse complement strand
GGTGGACTGTCACGCTTTGGACGAGGGGCACGGAAGCTCCTCACAAGGGACCCGCGGTCGTCCTCTGCCTCGGCGTGCTCAGCAAGGCTCGCGGCCAAGGCGTCGACCGTTTTCGACATAGCGGTCGAGGGTCGCCGGATGGAGGGTAATGATCGTCGGGGCTTCGTCTAATGTCGCGATTTCGGCTTCCACCTGCAGGCGCTGCGCTTTGAGCTCTGCAATCCGTTGGCGGGCGTCTTCCTCCTCGATGACCCCTTTTACCACCATGTCAATGTTCCGTTGCCGCTCACTCTCAATCCGAGCGCGCTTTGATTCGAGACGCGTCCGCGTCGCCGTTGCTGCGGTCGGACGCGGGTCTTCCCGGTCTTGTCTCGGTCGTGGACCGACATCCCCGAGCCGCAGCATCCGCACCGTAGCAATCCCGAGAGCAGGTGTGCTGGCCGGTGCTTCACGTTGGTGTGCAGGCGCGCCTTTTCCGACCGCAGTCCCTGAACGCGCGCCCAGCTCTCCTCATCAATAATGCGCAAGTGCGGCGCCGGGTCGTTCAGAGGGCACGGCCGCCGTGGTCGTGGAAACGGATGCGCCCTCGTAGAAATCGGACACTTTACCGGCAACGTTGACTTACGCGTCTCCCTCGGGAACGGGCCAGGCCTTGAGCCTTGTGTCCGTGGTGCTGCCCGTGCCGCGCAGCCGCTGGTGCTGGGTAGCGGGCGGCATCGGTTCACTCATTTATGTCTGGCTGTTTGCACCCGCGCGATTGCCGATGCAGTCGCTGCTGCAGGTCTGGTATGTCGGTGTCGCCGTCTTTGGCTTCCTGCGCTGATCGCACGAGGGTACGACGCGGATCTCGCTGCTGTCGTGGCGCGGCCACGTCGCGGCCACCGCCGCGTCGCTGCTGCTGGCTGTGGCCATTGCGCGTGTCCTGGCCGTGGAAACGCGGGCAGCCTCGCCCCACCTGGATGCGTCGACCATGGTGCTGAGCCTCTTCGCCACCTGGCTACGGCCCGTGGCAAGCTTGAAAACTGCCTGCACTGGATCGTCGTCGATACGAATGTTCGCGCAGAATGATGATGTCACACTCCCTGCCCGGCACGGATTTTGGGCACTCAACGCCTGGCGAAATCGTTCGATGGCCGATCGCGATTGAGCGCGCGATTGTTTCCCGACCGGCATGCCCGCGTCACGCGCCGCCTCACACGCGCTTCTGCCGGATGGCGGCGAGGCGGATCGGCGGCACCCATGGTTTCTCGGCCCAGCCGACGCCGCGGCGGACGACCTGGACGTCGAGGAGATAAGGCTTGCCGTCGACGGTGTGCGCCCGCGCTCGCGCCAGCGCTTCGCGCAGTTGCGCCGGGTTCTCCACCAGCTCGCCAGCCACCCCGAAGCCGCGCGCAATATCGGCCATGTTCATGTCGGGATTGCCCAGGTAGTCGTGGACGTACTGGCCGGTCTGCACCATGCGGCCGCTCGGCACGTTGGCGACCACGCGGCTGTGCGGCCCCGCATAGGCGTGGTTGTTGTACACCACGACAATGACCGGCAGTTCGAGCCGCGCCATGTTCCACAGCGCGGTCGGACCAAAGATGAAAGAGCCGTCGCCGACGAGGCAGATCACCTGCTGATTCGGCCGCGCGAGCTTGACGCCCGCCGCGGTGCCCACCCCCGAGCCGAGATGGGAGCCGTAATAGTAGAACAGCTCGCGTCCGCCCATCGGGTTGAAATCGAAGCTGTGCATCGCGACCGATCCGGCCTCGTTGACGATGATGGCGTCGGGATCGGCGAATTTTGCGACTTCGTAGGTGACGCGGTCGGCGATCAGCGGGCTCAAATCCCATTCCGGATTGTTCACGACCAGCGCCCGCAGGCTCCGGGCCTGCTCGGTGAATTTCCTCACCTCAGCGGCGCGCTGAGCGGCTTTGGCCTCAAGCGCCGGCGTCATCAGCTGCTCGACCGCGGCATAAAGATCATCGAGTCCGAGCGCCACATCGGCGACCAGCGGCACTTCGGTCATCATCACGTTGCCCATGCTCGCAAAGTCGATGCGCATGTCGATGAACTTCGGTCCGCGCGGCACGATCGGCGCAGCGCCATTGTGCTGGAACTTGTTGCCGACATTGATGACGACGTCTGCGTTTTTTGGGAATGCCAGCGAGTTGAGATTGGTGGCGGGCGTGCTGCCAACCCACAGCGGATGGGTCTCGGGGAAGTTGGCATAGAGCTGGCGCACCTGCGTCACCGGCATGCCGAGAAGCTCGGCGAGCCTCACCGCCTTGCCGGCCGCATTGGCCTTGTAGATTTCGTCGCCGACGATCATCAGCGGCATGCGGGCTTCGACCAGGAGCCTGGCGGCGCGCACGACCTCGTCGGGGTTCGGCCGCACCCGCATGCGCGGGTCGAACTGGTCCTGGGAGATAATATCGGTGCGCACCCGGTCGTCATTGTAGTCGGAATGCCAGGAGATGTAGGCGGGGCCGAATGGCGGCGTCCACGCCGCCTTGAAGGCGCGGCGCACAGTCTCCGGAATCATGTCGGGCCGGCGCGCCAGCCAGGTGTATTTCGTGATCGGCTGGGCAAGTTGCTCCTGGTTGGCGACCTCCTCGAAACCGTCGCGGCCGGCGCGGCGCGATTGGTCAGTACGATAGGAATAGACGACGAGCGGCGTCTGCTCCTTCCAGGCGTTGAAGATCTGGCCCATGGCGTTCATCATGCCGACCGCGCCAGCCTGCATCACCACCGCGGGCTCGCCCGAAGCCTTGATGTAGCCGGCCGCCATGGCGGCGCCTGGTCCCTCGTGGGGCGTGAGCACATATTTAAGCTGCGGCCGGTCGACCAGCGCTTCGTAGAACTGGGCGTCTTCGCTCGCCGAATTGCCGAACACATATTTGACCCCGCAGGCGATGAGCTGCTCGGCAAATGCGGCGCCGCCGGTTCCCTGAAACTGCTTCACTCCCGCCACGGCCGACGCGGGCGCGCCGCGAGGGGGCGCCGCCGTATCGTGTGGCAAGTATTGCACGGGCGCCGTGGCGGCGCCTTGCGGCAAATACGGCGCGGCAGCGTTGTCTGCGCCCTGAGCCTGGCTCACCGATGCAACAGCGCCAAGCACCGATTGGGCCGCAGTTGCCGTAAGGCCGGCCTTGGTGAGGCCCCTGACGAATCGCCGCCGCGAGATCGAATGCGATAGATATTGGGCGACAAGCTCTCGCATGGTCACTCTCCATCGGAAAATTCAGCGCGGGGCGGCCGCAGGCTTGGCGGCCGCTCCATACTCGGCGCCGAGATAATCGGCCATCAACTTGATTTCCTCCGGCGTCCACAGCGCGCCCCGGCCAATCATGCGGTAGATCGTCGCCTCCCAGGCGCGGCGGTCCTGGCGCTGGTCGCGAAACATCGCATCGGTATGACATTGGAAGCACTTGCTCAATACGATGACGCGGCCCGGCTGCTGCACCCCTGTCTCTCTGACCTCCTGGGCGCCCGCCGGCGCAGCCAATATCAATCCGGTCGATAAGAAGCCGGCAGCAAGCAACAGGAATTTCATGCGGTCTCTCCTATTGGCGGCAGACCCCCTCCCCACCCCAGCGGGGAAGCAGGGACGGGCAACCGCTGCCGCCCGTTGCAAGCGCAACGCTCGTCCCGCCTACAATAAAGCATCGCCTCGGCTTCGGCCAGTCGTACCGGTCCGATGCACAGGGCAGCGAGGTCAGGTTAACGCATTTTTCTCATTGACGGTACGAAAGGTTCTGGTCAGCCGCATGCTGGACTGATTCTCTGCGACCCAACCGATTCGGGAGG
>JAJPKK010000018.1 GCA_021323775.1 Hyphomicrobiales bacterium | reverse complement strand
TACACGCTCAAATCGGCTCCTCTCAGCAGCCAACCCCTTGATCAATCAAGGCCGATGCGACAAATCGACCCGCCAAATCGAAGCGAAATTGCGCAAGTTGGGTTAGGGGAGCCTGGGGAGGCATCGCTGACGCTATCCGGCAGCGAATCGCCGCGCCTCGGCTCTTATGGTAACCTGCAAACGTACCCTCGTCTTATTCGAAAATGAACTTGTACGAACGGTGGCGGCACTAACTTTCATGCTTTTTAGTTTCCCGGCTGCCGGCGAACGTGTCGCGGCCGGGCGGC
The DNA here is from genome assembly GCA_021323775.1 of Hyphomicrobiales bacterium. GTDB lineage: Bacteria > Pseudomonadota > Alphaproteobacteria > Rhizobiales > Xanthobacteraceae > JAJPKK01. Next base: position 24,484 of record JAJPKK010000018.1, on the reverse strand, counting down.
CAATCTCGGGACAATCAGCCATGCCCAAGCGCCATTCCATGTCTTTTTTAATGCCGTTCGTGGTTGCGGCCGTGCTCGCCCTGTCGGGCCACGCCCACGCCCAAAATCGGGTCGCTCTCGTCGTCGGGAACAGCGCCTACGCCAAGGTGCCGAGCCTGCCGAACCCGGCCCATGACGCTCAAGACGTTTCCGCCGCGCTCATGCGGCTGGGGTTTACCGTCACAACAGCCACGGACGCTGATTTTGACGGAATGCGCCGGGCGCTGCTGGAGTTCGGCCGGACCGCGCGCAATGCAGACATGGCCGTATTCTATTTTGCCGGCCATGGCGTCGAGATCAATGGGAGCAATTGGCTGCTGCCCACGGACGTGGAGCTCAAGAGCGACGTGGATGCCAGCACTGAGGCGATCGGTCTGCAGGCCGCCATGCAGGCGGTAGCCACAGCCAAGACGCTGGGATTGGTGATATTGGACGCATGCCGCAACAATCCTTTTCAATCCGTGACGAGGAGGTCGAACGCGGCGCGAAGCGTGCAAATCCTTGGCCTTGCGCCTGTCGAGCCGGCCGACAACGTGCTCGTCGCCTACGCGGCGCGGGACGGCACCGTCGCGGCTGACGGCGCCGGACGCAACAGCCCTTACACCGCCGCCCTCCTCAGGCACATCGAAACGCCCGGCCTCGAGGTCGACTTCCTCTTCAGAAATGTCCGCGACGACGTCATGGCCGCCACGAACAATGAACAGCAGCCTTTCGTTTACGGATCGCTGTCGAGCGACGAGATCTATTTCAAGCCGCCGCCCGCGGGCGTGGCCGCCGCGGACCCGACGCCGCAGCCGGATGCAGCGGAAATCGCCTGGTCGTTTCTCAAGGCGACCAATGACATCTCGTCGCTGAGCCGGTTTGTCGAACGCTTTCCCGAAAGCTCTCACGTTTCCGACGTGAAGGTGCGGCTGGCGTCGCTCACGACAGCGCCGCCTTCAACCGCCGCCACGGACGCGGTGCCGCCGCCCCTCACCCACGTGACCTTTGCGGACACCGAATTTGCGCAGGCAGAGAAGGCCGTCGCGCGACGATTCGTGCGGGATACGGCCGTCGTCGAGGCGGCGTGGGACGTCATCAAGGAAAGCAAAGACCACACCGTGATACGCCGTTTCGTGGACCAGTTCCCAAGCAAGAAGCGGCGCGTTGTCGCCGACGCCCGTCTGGCCGCTCTTGGCCAGAAGCCGATCACCGTCCACGTCGCACCCGCGCCGCTCCCCAACATAGACGAGGCCATCCTCGCCCAGGCGGCGGCCGACCCGGATGTTATGCAGTGCTTCCTCGGCAACGATCAAACCGCTCCCGCATGTCAGCGGGCATTCGAACGGTACTCGGACATCACGCGCTTCGCCGATTACCCGTATTTTACCTTCGCCTTCTGTCGGGCGATGGGGAATCCGGGCGGATGCGTGCCCACCGTCAAGACCACCTGGAATTTTCCAAATTCGAAGCCAGATGGCGGTCCCGCTGGCGCCCCCGGCGCCCTTGGCGGAGCGGGCGCAGCCGCTGCGGGAGGCGGCGCGCCGAAGACCGACATGCGTCTTGACCTGAAGCACGTCGACTCAAAGCATTTCCATCTCGACGGCAACAAGGGTCTCCGTACCGAAGGCCTGAAGTCCTCCGGTCATGGCAACGGAGCAGGGAAGCATCACGTCTTGGCCAATGGCGCCTTGAAGCTTCAACAGGGCGGCGCCTCCGCCGGCGGCGCCAAGACCACCAGTCTCAAGACCACGGGCATCAAGCTTACGAACGCTGCCGGCATCAAGACGCCGACGAACGCCACTCCTTCGGTCAAGGTCCCGAACGTCAAAGTCGACGTGAAGAATCCCAACGTTAAGGTTCCCACCCCTAACATTAGGGTTCCTAACGTCGCGATCCACGTACGCTGAGACCCAACGATGCTGGGCGGAGATCAGGCTATGGAAGGAAACGGCGCCGCCCGCTGTAACAGGAGCCTGCTTGGCATGCCGCGGCGCGTTGCGGCCTGGCTGTTTCCCCCTCCTTGCTCTCCCCTGAAAAGGGGAGGGCGCGGAGCGTGTGAAATAACGCCGGCTTTTATCCCGGCGAGCGCGCGCTTGCGCGCTTCTCAGGACGAAGGCGGCGCCTCTTTGTGCGCTCGCGGGGAGGGAGGCGCGCCTCTGCTGCGGGCCGCGATGCTCGCGCTGGCGCTGACCGCATTTTCCGGCGTATGGGGCGGCTGCGCCCAGGCGCAAAACCGCGTCGCTCTCGTCATCGGCAACGGCAACTACCAGAACGCGCCGCCACTGCCGACCACGTTGAACGATGCCGCCGACATCGCACAATCTTTCGAACGCTTAGGGTTCGCGGCCACAAAGCTGCTCAATGCGTCATATGAAGATTTTCGCCGGGCGCTTCGCAAGTTCAACGAATTGACGCAAAATGCCGACGTTGCAGTCATCTATTTCGGCGGACACGGATTGGCGGTCGACGGCGAGAACTGGTTGCTTCCGGTCGACGCAGAAGTGCGCACCGATCTTGACGTCGCCGAGGAAGCGATTGCGCTCAAGAGCCTCATGCAGTCCGTCAGCCGCGTCTCCGTTCTCGGCATGGTGATCCTTGATGCCAGCCGCAGCAATCCGTTCGCGGCGCGAATGCAGCGCACGGCCCAGAGCCGCGCCGTCGAGCGCGGCCTGGCCAGAGTCGAGCCGACGCAGAACGTGCTTGTGGCTTACGCATCGAAGGACGGCACGACGAATGAGGATCGGGGCGGTCGCAACAGTCCCTATGCGGCGGCGCTGCTGAAGTATCTGGAATCGCCCGGCCTCGATATCAATTTCATGTTCAGGAAGGTGCGCGACGATGTGCTGTCGCACACGAATCGAAGACAACAGCCGTTTGTCTACGGGTCGCTGCCAAACAAGCCGATCTACCTGAAGGAGCCTTCGGTTTCGATCAAATCGGCCGAAGTCAAGAGCGAAGTCGTGCCGGCCGACGAGACGGTATGGCAGACGATCAGGGAGGCGACAGACAAGAGCCTCATCCAGGATTTCCTGAACAAGTTTCCTTCGAGCCCCCACGCCAAAGAAGCGGCAACAAGGTTAAGGTCGCTTGACGCAACGCTCGTTGTGGCTTCGCGCGAAACCCATCCGGCAGCCAATCCGGTGTCGAACGACGGCGACGCGACCGCCGCGTGCGACCGGCTTGCCGCGTCGCCCCTTGACAGCGCCCGGCCGAAGAACACTGCCGGGGTCGAGTTGAGCAAAATCCCCGTCGCCGCAGCCGGGCGGGCCTGCGACGAGGCAATGCAGCGCTCTCCGCAGGCGGCGAGATTTCCGTTTCAGGCGGCGAGAGTCGCATTCGCGCGAGGCGACTACGCCGCGGCCCGCGAGCTTTATGAAAAGGCTGCCGCGCTCGGCAGTTCGCTCGCCATGTATAGCCTCGGCCTGCTGTATGCCGAGGGGAAGGCCGTGCCGTTAGACTATGCCGAAGCGCGCAGGTGGTACGCAAAGGCGGTTGCGCTGAAATCGGCCTTTGCGATGGCCGAGTTGGCAGCGCTCTATGAAAAGGGGCTTGGCGGCCCGGCCGATGCCGCCGAGGCATTCCGCCTCTATCGGGCGGCTGCAACCGCTGGCGACCGGGTGAGCATGACGAAAGTCGGAGAGTTCTACGAAGCGGGGCTCGGCGTCCGGCAAGACTACGCTCAGGCGATAAACTGGTACAAGAAAAGCGCGGATCGCGGGGATGCAGACGCCATGCGGCAACTGGGCAGGCTGTACGAAAGCGGCCGCGGCGTCCCCAAGAACCTCGCCGAAGCTCGCCAGTGGTACGCAAAGGCAGCAAAACGGGAAGCCAGCTCGTCCCAGTGAGTGCTGAACACAAAGGGCGGCCGCGAACGCGACGCGTGCGGCGCAACATAATCCAATATTGCGCCGGCAACCCTGCGGATTACGCCGACAATCCGCCGTTCCGACAATCGCACAAAATCGAAATTGCGCAGGGCGCAATGACGTACCGTATTGCGCCGGCCGGGGAGCGGATTACGCTACGCTAATCCGCCCTGCCGAAGAATCGCGGAACATCGGGAGGAACCCTTGAGAGCCGTGATCCGCCTCATCGCCTTTGCGGTGCTCGCAGCATTGCTTGGCCTTGCGCACGCCGAAGGCTACCCGTCGCGGCCGATCACAATGAATGTGCCCTATGCGGCGGGCGGACCGCTGGACGTCATGGTGCGCGTCGTCGCGGATGGCCTGCGGGCAGCGCTGGGCCAGCCCATCGTGATCGAAAATGTTGCCGGCGCGGGAGGCAGCGTCGGCGTCGGCCGCGCCGCGCGCGCCGCGCCCGACGGCTATACGATCAGCGCCGGCAACTGGAGCACGCACGTCGCAAACGGCGCCATCTACACGCTTCCCTATGATCTGCGCAGGGACTTCGAGCCGGTTTCTCTGCTTCCCTACGAGGCCAACGTCATCATTGCCAGGAAAGACTTTCCGGCCAACACGCTTGCCGAATTGATTGCGTGGCTCAAGCAGCATCCCGACACGGCGTCGGCGGGGACCAGCGGCATCGGCGGCCCGTCCTACATGGTTGCTGCCTTCTTTCAGATGCGGACCGGGACGCGGTTTACGCTCGTGCCCTATCGCGGCGCCGGTCCGGCCCTGCTCGACCTTGTGGCTGGCCAGGTGGACATCATGAGCACCGGCCCGGCGATCGCCTTGCCCCATATCCGCGATGGCAGCGTCAAGGCCTATGCGGTCACTGCCAAAGAGCGCATAGCCGCGGCGCCGGACATTCCGACCACCGACGAGGCCGGGTTGCCCGGCTTCTACTTCTCCGCCTGGGCGGGGCTGTGGGTCCCAAAGGGCACGCCGCGCGAAATCATCAACAAGCTCGACGCCGCTGTGCGCGACGCTCTGTCCGACTCCGCGATCCGACGGCGTCTTGCCGTTCTCGCCATCGAGGTGCCGCCGCCCGAACGGCTAGGACCGAAACCGCTCGGCGACCTCCACAAAGCGGAGATCGACAAATGGTGGCCGATCATCAAGGCGGCGGGCATCAAGGGGGAGTGATTCGTCGAGGGATGCCGGCGGCAAGCGCGCGCTCGGCTCAAAGGGGGGGGAAGCATGAATGTTCTGACCGTCAATCTGCTGTTCGGCACGCTGGTGTTCTGGATTGCAGCCAAAATCTATCTGGTTCCGAGGCTCCACCAGCTCGAAGCCTCCGCCGTCGCACTGCCAATCCTTTTGCTGCACGCCTTCCGGCATCTGGGCCTCATGTTCCTTGCGCCAGGCGCCGTCTATTACGGCATGCCGCGTGAATTTGCCGCGCCGGCGGCCTATGGCGATCTCTTGGCTGCCGTGCTGGCGCTCATCGCCACTGCCGCCGTGACGGGGAAATCACGGATTGCGCGTCCCCTTGTGGCGCTGTTCAACATCGAAGGAACGCTCGACCTCGCGATCGCCATTACGCTCGCCACGATTCACGACGCTGCCCCCTTCATGGGGCCCGCCTATTGGATACCAGCGTTTTGGGTCCCGGCGCTGCTCGTGACGCATTACATCGTCTTTCTTCTGCTCGGTAAGCGCTGGACCGGCCCTCTGTAAGGCAATCCCTGTTGCCGGCTTGTAGGGCGGCTCTTAGGGTCGCCCCTGCATCCATCCGTCACTCCACCTGCGCGCCCGAGGCTTTCACGACGGCGGCCCATTTCGGAATCTCGCTCTTTATATACGCGGCGAATTCCTCCGGCGTGCTGGAGTTGACTTCGACACCGAGATCGTGGAGCTGGCGCAGCGTGTCGGCGTCCTTCAAGGCCTGCACGGTGGCGCGATTGAGCGTGTCGATCACCTCGCGCGGCGTGCCGGCCGGCGCCACCAGCCCGTGCCAGGTGGTGGCGTCGAAGCCAGGAAGGCCGAGCTCCGCGACGGTCGGCAATTCCGGCATCAGGGAGAAGCGCTTGAGGGTCGTCACGGCGAGCGGCCGCAGGGTGCCGGCCTTGAGAAAGCCGATCACCGAGGCCGACGTTGCGAACATGAGCTGCACGTGGCCGGCGATCAGGTCCTGGAGCGCCGGAGCGGCGCCTTTATACGACACCGACACGATATCGACCTTCGCCTCCGACTTGAACAGCTCCGCCGAGAGATGTGCGGCGGCGCCGAAACCGGAATTGGCATAGTTCAGCTTGCCGGGGTTGGCCTTGGCGTAGGCGATCAACTCCGCCATGCTGTTGATGCCAAGCTTCGGGTTGACAACCAGGATATTGGGCTGCGATCCGATCAGGCTGATGGGCGCAAAGTCTTTGCCGCCGTCAAAGTTGAGCTTCTTGAACAGGCTCTGATTGGTGGCAAGAAGCCCGTTGTTGCCCATCAGCAGCGTGTAGCCGTCCGGCGCCGCGTGCGCCACGGTCTCAGCCGCGATGTTGCCGGCGCCGCCGGGCCGGTTATCGATGATGAAAGGCTGTCCGAGGGTCTTTTCGAGTTGCCGGCCGACGATGCGGGCGAGCACGTCGCTCGGTCCGCCCGGCGTGAAGGCGACGATGAGGTTGACCGGGCGCGTCGGGTAGTCGGCGGCGCATGCCGCGCCGGCACAAAGCACGACGGCGGCGGCGATAATTCTGATCATGGGCAACTCCGTCGCGAAAATGGAGTGGCTGATTGTAGGATCCTTACCGTCCGGCCGCATAGCCCTGCATGCCGCGGGGATTGGCGGCAGCCTTGCGGCGGCGGCCGTCGCAGGAGGCGGCGGTGAGGCGGCCTTCCGACCAGGCCGGACCGAGTTCTATGATATGGCCGCGCTTCGTAAGCTCCGTTCGGGACTCCGCTGGCACCCGGCTCTCCATGACCAGCACGCCGGGCCGTGCGGTGCGCGGCCAGAACGAGATCGGGAAGTGCTCGGAGTGCCAGGCCGGCGCATCGATCGCCTCCTGCAGATTGAGCCGTGCGTGGACGTGGCGCAGGAAGAATTGCGTTGTCCACTGATCCTGCTGGTCGCCGCCTGGCGAGCCCCATGCGAGGTAAGGCTCGCCGTCGCGCAGCGCCAGCGTGGGCGACAGCGTGGTGCGCGGACGTTTGCCGGGCTTGAGCGACGCCGGATGGTTTTCTTCCAGCCAGAACATCTGCGCCCTGGTGCCGAGGCCAAATCCGAGTTCCGGAATCACCGGCGATGATTGCAGCCAGCCCCCGGAGGGCGTTGCGGAAATCATGTTGCCGGCACGATCCACGATGTCGAAATGCACGGTGTCGCCGCGCATTTCGCCGAGCCGCCCGACGGTCGGCTCGCCGGCACCCATGGCGGCGGCAGCGCCTCCCCTGCCCTCTTCCGCAGGTGGCTGAGCGTGCTTGAGTTTGATCACGGCGCCGAAGCCTTCGACCGAACCCGGCCGCAGTTCAAGCGAAGCCGTGTGCTGGATGAGCTTGCGGCGCTCCTCGTTGTAGGCGTCGGAGAGCAATGTCTCGATCGGCACCGACTCGAATTCCGGATCGCCATAGAATTTCTCACGGTCCGCAAAGGCGAGCTTCGATGCTTCGACTACCGTATGGATGAATTCCGGACCCGTGACATCGAGGCCGTCGAGGTGAAAGCCCTTGAGCAAGGCAAGCTGTTGCAGCATCACAGGGCCTTGCGCCCATGGTCCCGGTTTGCAGACGGTGTACCGGCCATATTGGTACATAAGCGGCCGTTCGACGGTGGCTTGCCAGCGCGCCATGTCCTGCCCGGTCAGCACGCCGCGGTTGCGGCGGCCGCTGGTGTCCATGACCTCCTGGTTGCGGCAGAAACGGTCGATCGCCTCGGCCACAAAGCCCTGCGACCAAATCTTGCGGGCGCGCTCGATCTCCTGCTCCCGGCTGCCGGCGCCGGCCGCTTCGCGCAGGACCCGTTTGTAAGTCTCCGCGAGCGTCGGATTCGTGAACAGCGTCCCAGCAGGCGGCACTTTGCCGTCGCGCAGATAGACGGCGGCCGAGGTTGGCCAATGCTGGCGGAACAGCTTTTCGACGGTGGCGATGGTGGCGTTGGCGCGCTCCACCAGCGGGTGGCCTTCGCTCGCATAGAAGATTGCCGGCGTCAGCACATCGGCAAGCCGCATGGTGCCGTAGTCGCGCAGCAAGATCATCCAGGCGTCGAACATGCCCGGCACACATGCGGCAAGCAGGCCGGTGCCGGGGACCATGTCGAGGCCGAGGCTGCGGTAATGCGCGATGGTGGCCCCTGCAGGCGCGGGACCCTGGCCGCAAATCACCTCCGGATGCCCCTTGCGCACATCGAACAGGACCACTGGCACGTCGCCGCCCGGTCCATTGAGGTGGGGCTCGACGACCTGGAGCGTGAACGCGGTCGCGCAGGCGGCGTCGAAGGCGTTGCCGCCTTTTTCCAGCACCGACATGCCCACCGCCGTTGCGATCCAATGGGTCGACGTCACGACCCCGAACGTGCCCTCGATTTCGGGCCGCGTGGTGAAGGGATTGGGATTGATGTTGCTCATGGAATCCGGCCAGAGATCTTTGCCTCGCGGCGTGACTATAGCACAGGGTCGCGCGCGGCCCCTGCTGCCGGCGGGGGCAAGGGACTCCTGCGGGTGATAAAATGTTCATTGCCTCACATCTTCGTTCGCATTTCGCCATGAATTAGACTTCATTTCCGGGCGGATGTACGCGCAAGCGGCGGTCGATACAGGGGGTGGGATAATGCCAATACCTGCAGTCATTTTGGTTGGCGCTGACAAAGGCGGTGTCGGGAAGACCACGGTGTCGCGCACACTTCTTGACTATTTTGCGGCCCGAAAAATCACTGCGCGCGCCTTCGACACCGAATGTCCCAAGGGGACGCTCAAGCGTTTCCACCCCGGCATTACCGAGGTTGTCGACGTCACGTCGGTGCCGGACCAGATGAAGATTTTCGACACGGTTGAATCGTCCGGGACCCAGGTCACGCTGATCGACATCAAGGCGGGGCTGATGACGCCCACGTTGGAAGCCTTGCGCGATATCGGGTTCATCGACATGACGAAACGCGGCGACCTCGCTTTTGCCGTGTTTCATATTCTTGGGCCCTCTATTGCGTCGCTCGACGAGATCGCTGAAACGTCGAAATTCCTCCTTGATGCGCGCTATTTCCTGGTCAAAAATTTCATCAACAACACAACCTTCTTTGACTGGGACGAGGGGACCTACAATTCCTATTTCAACAAGATTCCTCACGCAGTCGAGATCGTGGTGCCTAAGCTCAGCGAGATGGCTTGCGAGAAGGTCGAGGTTTCGGCGGTGCCATTCGCCACTTTCATCGCCGACAAAACGGCCAGTGGCCAGCCCGCGGGTTACTCTTTTGTGCTCAGAGGCTACGTCCGTCATTGGCTCAATGGCGTATTCGCCGAATATGACCGCGTCCGGCTTACCGAAATTCTGGATTCGCAAGATGCTAAGCCGCGCCCATCCGCCAAGGTCGCGGAGTTGTCGCCTCAACGCGCCAGTTCTTGAGGCCAAGCCGCACCTCCCACCCTACCCTCCCCGCGCTGCGGAGGAGGATAGGCTGGGGGCGTGGAGGTGCATATGAACGCCTTCGCGGTCGATCGCTTTGACGCGCCCGCCTCTCCCTCGCCTGAGCCGGGCCGCAGTGCGGCTGCGCCCATCTATGTGGTGTGCTCGCCGAACCGGCAGGTCGGCAAGACCATGGTGGCGCGGCTTCTTGCCGAGCACTACGCGGCGGACGCCCGTCCGTTCGCGGCCTTCGATCTGTCCGACGAGGCCCCTGGGCTGGCGGATTTCCTCACGCATCACGTAACTATTCCGAGCATCCGTGACATCCGCGGCCAGATGCGGTTCTTCGACGGCCTTATCGAATCCGGCAACGTCACCAAAGTCATCGACCTGAGCCATCGCGAATTCGCCAATTTCTTCACGATCGTCGATAAGATCGGGCTGTTTGAAGAGGCGCGGCGCCGCGCCATCGAGCCGCTGATCCTCTTCCTGATCGATTCGAGCCCGATCGCCGCGAAAGCCTATGGCCTCCTGCGCCGCCGTTTCGTCGGAACCTCGCTGCTGCCGGTGCGCAATCTCACGGTTGCCAAAGGCCTGCCTTACGGCGCCTCCTTCCCCCACGCGAGCAGGCTCATGGCTTCACTTGAAATTGCGACGCTGGGGCCTGCCGCCAGAGCGGTCGTCGAACGCGAGAAATTCTCTTTTCTGCATCTCAACAAGCAGGGGTGGCCTTATTCCGATATGTCACCCCGCACGCGCGCGGAGATCGAGGCCTGGTTTCGGCGAGCCCGTTTCCAGTTTCGCGAAATCGAGCTGTCGCTGATCCGTGAGCAGATCCTGACGGCCCTGCATTCGGACCTCCGCGCCCTGACTGTACGGTGACGCCGGTGAGGCCGCTTCACTTGCGGTCTGTGGCAGACTGCGGCCCGCGCTGAGCGAATCGAAAGCCGGAGGCGCCTTGCCGCGTGGCTATGCTGCCCTGGAGGTCGCTGCGTTCAGACCGGGCGGCAGTCCGCAATCCCGGCTACGGCCGCGGCACTCCGCATTGTCGGCCCGCGTCATTGAATGCCAGCCGCCTTGATCAGTCTGCCATTGGCGGCAACTTCGCCGGCTACGAACTTGTCGATTTCGGCGGGCGCGAGCGGCATCGGGTCGACCGCGAGCTGCTTGAGCTTTTCGCGCATCGCCGGCGTCGCCAGCACCTTGGTGCCGGCGGCGTGAAACTTGTCGATGATAGCGCGCGGGGTTTTCGCCGGCATCAGGACGCCGTACCATGGCGACTCTGGCGACATGCTTCGTGTTGACCGCAGTCGCTAAGGCGCAATCCTGGCCAACCAAACCGTTGCGCGCTTTCATCCCCTTCGCGGCGGGCAGCGCTACCGATCTGGTGCCCCGCGCAGTGTTCGAGCCCCTCGCGCTCGAACTTGGCCAGCCGATTGTGGTCGAGAATCGCGGCGGCGCAGGCGGCACGATCGCCGGCAATGCCGTGGTCCGCGCAGAGCCGGATGGCTACACGATCCTCGCCGGTGGCACCGCCCTTACGATCGCCCCCTGGATCGTACCCAATATGCCCTACGACACCGCCAAGGATCTCGCGGGCGCCCTCATGATCGGCCAGAGCGCCGACGTGCTGATCGTACCGCCGGCAAGGGGTTGGAAGACGGTGCAGGACCTTGTTCGCGCCGCCAAGGCCAAGCCCGGATCGATCAATTATTCGTCAGCGGGCGTCGGTACCGGCACGCATCTCAATGCCGAGAAGTTCCGACTGAGCGCTGGTTTCGAAGCGGTGCACATTCCCTATAAGGGAGGCGCCGAGGCGCTCGCCGATGTGATCAGCGGGCGGGTCGATTTCTATTTCTGTCCGATCTCGACGGCGCTGCCTTTCATTATGGACGGCCGGGTGGTGGCGCTCGCCGTGAGCACGCCTGCGCGGGCGTCCGCCTTGCCGAATGTGCCCACGACGCTCGAAGCCGGCTATGCTAATTCGGACCTCGCGGTCTTCGCCGTTCCAATGGAACCGGCCACCTGCTTCGCAACGCGACGCCGCACCGACAGCGAGCGCGCCTCGGAGAGAACCCAACGTAACTCACGAAGGGCCTGCGCGCCCCGTTGGTCGCGCAATGCCTTCATTAGCTGAGCAGGCGCTGACATCTCCGCTCCTCGAGGGCGATCCGCAGCGGGACGACGGCTTGCGCCCAGCGGCGAACGAAAACCCGGCAACCGCGTTCAAGCCGCCGCAGCCGCCTGCGCCACCGGCTGCAGCACAAAGTCGTACTTGATCGTGTAGAACTTCGTGTCGATCTTCTCGCCGTTCGGCGCCGTTCCGGGCGGGTTCTCGACAAAATCCACGATCAAGGGCGCTTTAACGCCGTAGACCACGTCGGTTTCTAGGTACGGACAGGCACGGTTGAACAAATGCGTCACCACGCGACGATAGCCGGGCGCCTCGATGCAGAAGTGGATGTGCGCCGGGCGCATTTCAGAGATATCGGTCCGCCTGACGAGATCGCCGACCGGCCCGTCCATTGGGATCGAATAGCCGATCGGCGCAACCGTGCGGATCGTATACGAGCCATCGGCTTTAGTGTGAAACACGCCGCGCATCCACGGCCCGGTGACGTCGCGCTGGGCCTCATACAGCCCCTCGCCGTCGGTCTGCCAGAGGTCGAGCTTGGCGTTGGCGATCGGCCTGCCGTCGAGGCCTTTGACCGTGCCGGTGACGAAGCACGGAATGCCGGGGCATCCGGCTGCCATGTTGGCGCCGTCGGCGAGAGCAGGCGCGTTCGGCACATGAAACGGGCCTTCGACCGTCGTCGGCGTTGCGCCGCTCTCCAGTCGGTGATTGATGGCATCGACCAGCATGCTCACGCCCATGACGTCGGAGAACAGAATGAACTCCTGGCGTTTGTCAGTGCACCTCTGGCCGATCCGGGTGAGGAAATCGATGGCGGTCGCCCACTCGGCCTCGGTCGGCTCGATATCGCGCACGAATGCGTGCACGTGCTTGATGAAGGATTGCATCACCTCCCGCAAACGGGGATCTGGCACCGCCCTCCAGCGGTCGAGAACCACATCCGTGAGATTCTGTTCGGTGACGTAGGGCATCGGGTCCTCTCCTTGAACTTTCAGCGCAGTTCTTGCCGCACGATCCGGGCGCCGTCCACCATCGCTTTCATCTTGCCATAAGCCACCGCGCGCGGCAGATATTTCATGCCGCAGTCCGGCGCAATGACCAGCCGCTCCGGCGCCACATGGGCCAGCGCCGCCCGGATGCGGGCGGCCACCATCTGCGGCGTTTCAACCGTCATATCGGCGAGATCGATCACGCCGAGGATGATGGTCTTGCCCGGCAGGCTTCTCAAGACGGAAAGATCGAGCCGAGGTTGCGCCGCCTCGATTGAGATCTGCTGAGCTTTGGAATTTCCAAGCTCTGCCAGAAACGAATAGCCGTTCGGCTTCTCGTGCACCACCGCCGCATAACCGAAGCACAGATGCACCGCGACGGCGCCGGAAACGCCGTCAAGCGCGCGGTTGAGCGCATCAAGACCGAAGGCGCGGGCCTTATCGGGATATTGCTGCATCCACGGTTCGTCGATCTGCACCACGTCGGCGCCGGCAGCGAACAGGTCCTTGATCTCGGCATTGACGGCATCGGCGAAGTCCATCGCCATGGCTTTTTCGTCGCCGTAATAGTCATCCTGGGCCTGGCGGCTCATGGTGAAGGGCCCCGGGACGGTGGCCTTGATCTGCCGGTCCGTGTTAGCGCGCAACCATTGCAAGTCGCGCACCTCCACGGGCTGTCGTCGTCTGACCGGACCAGTGATGCGCGGCACAGGAATAGGCCGGCCAGTGCGGCTCATGGCGGTGCCGGGGTTCTCGGTATCAACGCCTTCGAGTGCGGTGGCGAAATGATTGGAATAGCTCTCGCGGCGCTGTTCTCCGTCGGTGATGATATCGATGCCGGCTTGCTCCTGGTCGCGAATAGCCAGGAGGGTGGCGTCGTCCTGCGCGGCTTCAAGCTTATCCGGCGCGACAAGCCAAAGATCGCGCGCCCGCACGCGCGGCACCTGCTTCGACAGGCGCGCCCGGTCGATGAGCCATTCGGGCTGCGGATAGGAGCCGACCAGACAGGTGGGCAGCATTGTCATCGCCACAGCTCCGCGAACCGCGTCGCCACCAGGCGTTCAAACGGAACATTGTCGCTGAGAATCCCCATCGAGCGCGCAAAAGCGTTCATGCCGGCCACGAACTCCGGCGTGATTTTCGCATCGTAATAGGGCAGGTCGCGGCGGATCAACTCTGCGATCAGTGCCGCCTCCTCCGGCGGAAACAGCTTGCAGCCGACGCCGGTCGCAAGGGAGACGTCGTTCTTCAACGCCGCCTGAGTCTTGACGATGGCGCGGACGGCCGCCGCTGCGGTCTCAGGCGAGCGCTCGATCAGCCGGTCGGTCGCGGCGATCGCCGCCATGGTGTAGTTGAAGCAGCCCTTCGGCCCGTCGCCGCGGCGAACATCGAGCACGATCGTCCCGATGCCGCGGCGCGCCGCGACCGCGGCGCCCATGCCGTTGGCCCAGAAGCCGTCGATCTTGCGCTCCTCAAGCGCCCGCGCGGCGGTGACGCCGAAATTCACGCCCGCCCCCGCCGCGCCCGGCACCGGCGCAATCCTTACGCCGTCGCGCACGAGATCGATCCCGGCGCTCGCAAGGAGCGCACGCAATCCCATTTCGACCCACGGCGCGGCGCCGATGCTGCGGCCTTTCACGCCCGCGATATCGCCGCGTTTGACGCCGAGGTCCGTGTGCATCACCAGGAACCAGTACATGCCTTGCGCCTGCGCACAGATGAGCTTCACACCCTGCCACGCGGGGAATGCCGCCAACGCCGAGTGAGCCGATCCGCCGACGAAATCGACTGCGCCGTCGCGCAGCGCCGCATAGGCTTTGTCGACCGGGAATACCAGCTCCACGTCGACGTCCAATCCCTCCTGCTTGAAGAATCCCAGCTCCGCGGCCGCGATCGCCGGAAAATAGGAGTTGGAAATCATGTCAGGTACGGCGAGTTTCATGGCGTTGCTCTTTAGGCCATCCGGTCGTCATTGCGCAGGGTGGGCAAAGGCGCCCCTTCGACAAGCTCAGGAGCGCCGTGCCCACCGACCAGCCGCCGACGTCTCGAGCGCGGGTGGGCACGCTTTGCTTTGCCCACCCTACTGCAAGACCGCCAGCACACCGCCCGCCGCCGCAAACAGCGACGCGTCGCGGTGCGCGAAGCCGAGAAGCTGAAGGCCGAGCGGCAGCCCGCCGTCGTCGAGAACCGGCAGCGAGAGCGCCGGAACGCCGAGCATAGAGCCGGACACAGCGAAGATCGGATCGCCCGTCGAGCCGAGACCGATCGGCGCAGCGCCGGGGGCCGAGAGCGTCACGCAGACGTCGAATTCGTCGGCGAGCGTATGATAGATCGCCCGCCGCCGGTCGCGATCCGCGATATCGCGGCGATAGTCCTCGAGCGTCATGTCCTCCGCCTGGCGGCCGCGATCGAGCATCGCCTTGCTGAGCTTGCTGGCGTCGCGCGCCCGGTAGGTGTTGATGGGCCACCGCGACTCCCAGGCATTGATCGCGACGGAGAGTTCGCGCGCACCGTGGATGGCGGTCTCGACGGCGGCAACCTGCTCATGGTCGCGGCTGCCGGCAATCGCGATGCCGGCAGCCCTTAGTTTGGCGAGGGCTCTGTCTAATGCCCGCTTCGCTGCCTCAGTTGCAACCGGCCAACCATCGGTTTCGAGAACCGCGACCTTGCGCGGCTTCGCAGGGGCCGGCGGCGCCGCCGGACCGTAGAGGCCCGGAAAGCCCGGATCGCCGCCGGCGCGTTGCGCGATCTCGTAGGCGACCCGCCACGCCTCTGGCAAACTTGCGGCGAGCGGGCCGTGCACGCTCTGGGACAGGCCGTCATAGCTGCCGCCGCGATTGATGGCCCCGACCGTCGGCTTGAAACCGAAGCAGCCGCAGAAACTTGCCGGCCGTAGAATCGAGCCGAGAACCTGGGTGCCGAGCCCGACGCTGATCGCGCCTACCGCGACTGCTGCTGCCGAACCGCTGCTTGAGCCTCCCGGCGTGCGCGCCCGGTCCCACGGATTGCGGGTGCCGCGCGGCTCAGTGGCGGCAAATTCGGTCGTCACCGTCTTGCCGACGATCACGGCGCCGGCCTCGCGCAGCGCCGCAACGGTCGCGGCGTCCCGCTCGCTGCGAAACCCCTCGAACAGCGGCGAGCCGTTCTGGGTCGGCATGTCGATGGTCTCGATGATGTCCTTGATGCCGATCGGCATGCCGTCGATTGCCGAAAGCGGCCTGCCGGCGCGCCAGCGCTTCGTGGACTCATCGGCCGCCACGCGGGCTGCCGCAAGGTTGAGCGTCACGAAGGCGCCGATGCTCGGCTCCCATGCTTCGAGCGCCGTCAGGCAGCGTTCCAGAAACGCGCGCGGCGAGTCCTCGCCGCTGGCGAATTTCGTGGTCGCAGGAAGATAGGGGCGCATCACCGGCGTTGCGATCTCGGGTGCGTTCATAATTCTGGCCTCGCTCGACTAAATCCCTCCCCAGAGACGGGGAGGGATTCTTCACGCCTTGCTCTCGTCGTAATAGTGCATCTCGAACAGCATGCATCCGGTCTCGGATTTGAACGGGCCGTGGTAGACGCCCGGCGGACGGCACGCATAGGTAGGCGCGTAAAATGGCTTGCCGCCCTTGCCCTGCGCGTCATTTCCGACGATGAGGTCGCCCGACATGAGATACACCTCCTCCCAGTGGTCATGGACAAAAGGGGCGGTGGTGTAGGCGCCGGGTTCAAACTTTAACAGCCGTGAGCGGCTGCCCATCTTTCGCGTCTCGTCAAGGTCGCTCGCCAGAATCTTCTGCTTGATGCCGGCCGGATAGCCGGCTGGCGTGTGCCAGCCCTCGTTCATGTCGACGGGGTGAAATTCGAGATGCGGCTTGTTCATCGGCATGGCGCGCTTTCCTAATGACGTCCGATCAGCCCAGCACCGGCAGGATGCGGACCGAATATGCGTGAGTGATCGAACGTCCGAGAACCGGATCTTCGATCTCGAACTCGAACTGTTCCGTCGGCCGCACTCCGCCCCGCGCCGGGAGCGTGCCGCAGAACATCAGCGTGTTCTCCGGCAGCCGCAGCTTCCCATCCCGGACCGCGGGCGTCGCGCCCGCCGCGCCTACCCTACCTTCCCCCGCAGGCAGGGGAAGGTAGGGTGGGGGCAGCGAGGCGTTCTGTTTGGAAAGAGCGGGCGAGACGCCGGCGCTCCCGGCAGCGAGAGGGCAGCGCCCGATCAGGTCGAGCGGCGCCAGCATCGCGGCGACCGACCCCTCCTGGTAGAGTTTGCGCTCGCCGTCCTCGATCACGTGGGCCCGCAGCATGAGTTGGTCCCAATGCGGCGCCACGTCGTCAAACGCCCAGAACACCGGCGCCAGCGGCTTATCGCACATCTGTTTGGATAGCGTGACGCCATAGGTTTCCACCTCTCGATCGGTGTGATCGGAGCCGGCGCCGACCCACAAGCGCCCGCCGTACTGAAGCAGCACGAACTCGACCTCGCCGCCGGAGTGCGCGCCCACGGCCTCGATCTCGGTCGCGGTGGTGAGGCGCAGCGCCGATACCCGGTAAAAGATCGGCGTCACGGCCGGACGCTTCACGCCCAACGCCTCGAGCTCCCTGATGTGCTTCTCGACCGCGGCGGCATCCCGTCCGGTCCAGCCGGCCACGATCGCATCGTCGATGCCGACCTCGCGAGGCATGGCACCGCCGCTGTCTTGCAGATTGAGTAACAAAGTCTGGCGGGGCACGGAAACTCCGATTGGAAATTGGCGGGACGGTTTCGGCCAGCGGGAGCTGCCCTTGTGGTCGCCCCGACTGGTAGACACGCGTCATGCCGGCGTCTCCCTCCGGCTCGCCGGCAGCGGGGCAACCACAAGGATCGCCCCTTCATGTGGATCGCGCAACCCCGCGGTCACGAGGTGGTCGGCGGTCACTTGCTCCAGGTCGCGATGACTGCAGGACCCTTCATGACGGACCACTTGTTCTTGTCGGCGGCGACCACGGTGAAGCAGTTGGGTTTACCGCCTTTCCAGGTGGTACAATAGCCGTTTTCGTCGAGCTTCCAGACGCCTTCGCTCCGCGAGCCGCCATTGCCCGCGGGGACGCGCCGAACCTTGCCGTCCGCCGTGAATATCATCTTGAACTTCACCCCTGATGGCGTCGCAGCAGTGAACTCCGCCCCATTGAAGAACGTCGCCTCGATTTCCGCGGGCGAGAGTTTAGTGGCGGCAGTCGCGGTGCCTGAGGACAGAACGGCGCAGGCCACAATCCCAGCGATCCATACACGCATCGCAGTCCCCCTGTGTGAGTCTAAAAACACATGCATTATACTTGATTTTCGCGCCTGTTTTGAATCCTGAATAGGTGAAGAAGCATCGGGGCGGTGCATGGCGCTTGGAAACGGCCTTGAGCGCTTAGGAGCCATTTTTGCTGATATGGTGAGTTGCCGGGTCAGGTATCGGGCGTCAGACATCAGGCGCCGGGCGGCGGGAATGAGTGCGCTATGCCGGCTGCGGACGCCAACTCGGATCACGCGGCCTCGCCGACGCCGGATTCGTGATTACTGACCCCTGATGCCCGATTGCTGATCACGGGCAGGGGCCGATGCAGAATTCGACGCCGTCGCTGTTACGGTAGCGGCCGTTCGGCAGCCGCCCATAACTGACGCAGTGTCGTTGATCTGCGGGCGCCCGAATGTCGCGCCGGCAGATGGTGTCGCCGGCCGCTTCCCAGAAACCGCGCGCCACGATGCCGGCGCCGGCGAGCGTCGCGGTGCCGTCGGTGAAGTGAATCGTGCACATCGCCTTGCCGGCGACCTCACCGGTCGTCGGCGTGCCGCACAGCGGGACATCAACGAGTTCGCGGTAGAAGTCGTCAGCGGTCATAGGCTGGCCTGCCGAAGGCTGGTCGGTTTCGCGGCACCCGAAGAGCGCCAGCAGCACCAAGCCTGCGCCGGCTGATCGGAAAATCTGCAAACAGACCCTCGCAGCTTAGAGCATTGACGGCAGCACACGGTCGGGGGGCCGGTGGCCGTCCATAAATGTCTGAATGTTGATAATCACCTTGGCGCCCATCTCGGCGCGACCTTCGATGGTGGCCGAGCCAAGATGGGGCAGCAGCACGACCTTGCCGGCGCGCGCGAGGCGGACCAGCTTTGGGTTGACGGCCGGCTCGTGCTCGAACACGTCCAGTCCCGCGCCGCCGATCTCGCCGGCCTCGATCATGCGCGCGAGCGCATTTTCGTCGATCACCTCGCCGCGGGCGGTGTTGACGATATAGGCGTCCGGCCGCAGCAACTTCAGGCGGCGCGCCGACAGCAGGTGATAGGTGGCCGGCGTGTGAGGACAGTTGACTGAGATGATGTCCATGCGGGCCAGCATCTGGTCGAGGCTTTCCCAGTAAGTTGCCTCCAGCTCGCTTTCGATCTTCGGTATCACGCGGCGGCGGTTGTGGTAGTGAATTTGCAGGCCGAACGGACGCGCCCTGCGCGCGACCGCCTGGCCGATCCGTCCCATCCCGATGATGCCCAGGCGCTTTCCTCCGATGCGGTGACCGAGCATCCAGGTTGGCGCCCAGCCAGGCCATTGCTTTTCTGCTGTCATCACCGCGGCGCCTTCCGCGAGACGGCGCGGCACAGCCAGGATGAGCGCCATCGTCATGTCGGCGGTGTCTTCGGTGAGAACGCCTGGCGTGTTTGTCACGGTGATGCCGCGCTGGAGCGCGGCTGCAACGTCGATATGGTCAACGCCGTTGCCGAAATTGGCGATGAGCCGCAGTTGCTCTCCGGCCTGGCTCAGCAGGGCCGCGTCAATGCGGTCGGTTACCGTTGGAACCAGGATTTCGGCGGTTTTTACGGCGGCGACCAGATCGGCGTGGCTCATCGGAACATCGTCGATGTGGAGGCGGGTGTCGAACAGCTCGCACATCCGCGTCTCGACCGCATCGGGAAGCTTGCGCGTGACAACGACGAGCGGTTTTCGGCGATCCGTCATCCGTCAGCCCCTTTCTCAGTCGGCCGCTATTCCACTTGCGTCCCCCGTCCCTTCTCCACCGTGCCTTCCCCGGCAGCAACAGAGCGCAGGCTGGCATGCGGAGAGGCAGCAACGAGGACGCTGGTTCGATGTTGGACCTGCGCCGTTCAGCCCTCCTTAACCCTCATCGTCGACACTGCCGCCGTCGCGACAAGTGTGGAGTGGGCCGCAGGATGCGATCCTTCTCTATCAGATGGCCGGATCGGGAAAAAGCATTGGTCGCAAGGGAATGCCGCGAGGCTTCCTGGAGGGCTTTCCTCCCTCCTTACCGCCTGTTCGCCAAAGCTCCGAGAGCCGCTCGAGCGAAAACATTGAGCGAGAGCCGCTTCGCCTCTCCCCATCGCAGAGAGGTCGGAATGTGCGCGCCTGGCGCGCATGTTCCGGATGAGGGGCTGCGGAGCGTAATGACAGGCCGCTTTCCCCTCACCCGCCCCCCTCCGGCGAGAGGTGAAGGACCACCCTGCAACGTCTTTGATTCAATCATGACGAGAGCCGCTTTAATTGTGGCCCGCATGGCGATCCCGTTGGCGGTTGCCGTGGCGGCTGCCGGTTCGGCACAGGCGGCGAATGATCAGAGCGAAGGCAGCGGTCTTCCGCTGCCGCGATTTGCCAGCCTGAAATCCGATCACGTCAACGTGCGCGGCGGTCCGAACAAGGACCATGACGTCGCTTGGGTCTATACCCGCTCCGCGCTGCCAGTCGAGATTACGGCGGAATTTGAGAATTGGCGACGAATTCGCGATCGCGACGGTAGCGAGGGGTGGGTGTATCACACGCTCCTGTCGGGCAAGCGCACCGCATACGTGGCGAGGCCAAAAACCCAGCCGGATCTGGCGCCGTTATACGAATCTGCAGATCGCACGAGCCCCTTGCGGGCCATGCTTGAGCCTGGCGTCCTGGGCACAATCAAGCGCTGTAACGGAGAATGGTGCCGGTTCGCGGGCAATGGCTTTGACGGGTGGATTGAACAGCGCCGCCTTTGGGGCGTCTATCCGAACGAGAAGATCGAATGAATGAAAGGCGCGTCGCCGTTAAAATCGGCACGCGCGGCCTCATCCGGAGCCTGGACTTGCCGCGTTTAGGTTCGTAGCGGCGCAGGGTGAGCAAAGGCACCCCTTCGACAAGCTCAGGAGCACCGTGTCCACAAGCCTTCGGCCCGGCGTTTCGAAGGCGCCTGGGCACGCTTCGCTCTGAGCTTGTCGAAGAGCGCCCTCCCTGCACCAGCCTTGCAAGGGGCTTGGCTCAACGCCGTTTGGGCCTTAGCCTGACCACGACGTCGACGCGGGTGATTTCGTAGCCCTCCGGCACTGGAGGAAGCTCGCCGACGATTGAATCAGCGTTCGGAATATCGACGAGATTGTGCTCGTTCTCAATGAAGAAGTGATGGTGGTCCGTGACGTTGGTGTCGAAATAGGTCTTTGAACCGTTCACCGTCACTTCCCGCAGCAGTCCCGCGCTGGTGAATTGGTGAAGCGTATTGTAGATCGTGGCCAGCGACACAGCAATCTTGGCGCGGCTCGCTTCTTCATAAAGCATTTCCGCGGTCAAATGACGGTCGCCCTTTGCAAACAGGAGCCAGCCAAGGGCGACGCGTTGCCGAGTTGGCCGCAACCCAACTTCGCGCAGGAGCGCCTGGACGTCGTGCCAGGGGCAACCGTTACGGCCGCCTGCTGTGGCGTCACGCCCTGCATCCGCCGAAACTTGGCTAGAGGTAATCCGGGGCCCGAACTCGTTCACGTCACGCTCTCTGGTCAAGCCGCTGGCATAATCATTCACTTGTAATCTTATCTACCGTCCGGACTCGTTGCAAGTCTTTCGCAACAACTTATATGCAGGTCACCGCGGCTGTTCGGCCATCCAAACAGCGATCGGCTTCGCATCTTTGCCCAACCCGTTCCGTGTGTTAGGGAGTAGATCAGTAAGAGGGGCAGAACTTGTGGCGCCATCGCCGGGCTTGTCCCGGCGACCCGGATCTTGATGGCGCAGTGCTCAATGACCGGGATGGCCGGGACAAGCCGGCCATGACGAGGCGGGAACCGCGACGAGTCTTGCCCCTCTGACGTAAATCCCTGTAAGACCCCCGCACCGCGGCGAGGACCATTTGGGATGCAAAATCGACGTTCGAGCTTTGAATTTGAGGATTTGCTCGCCTGCGGGCGCGGTGAAATGTTTGCCGGCGGTCCGCAATTGCCGTTGCCGCCGATGCTGATGTTCGAGCGAATCAGCGAAATTTCAGAGCAGGGCGGCGAGCATGGGCGAGGGCTCGCCCGCGCGGAACTCGACGTGAAGCCGGACCTGTGGTTTTTCCCCTGTCATTTCAAGGGGGATCCGGTCATGCCTGGCTGTCTCGGACTGGATGCCTTATGGCAGCTCGTGGGTTTTTTCCTGGGCTGGGTCGGGGCCGAGGGCAAGGGACGCGCGCTCGGACTGGGTGAGGTCAAGCTTTCCGGACAGGTTGTTCCGACGGTCAAGAAGCTCGTGTACGGTATCGACATCAAGCGGATCATGCGCTCCAAGCTTGTGCTCGGCATCGCCGACGGGTGGCTGTCGGCGGATGGTTCGATCATCTACCGTGCCTTCGATCTCAAGGTCGGATTGTTCCGCGATGTTGCGGCATTAGCGCCGGCGGCGCCTTGAATCGGGGCATTCGCAGCCCCTCCTCCCCTCCCGCAGCCGGGAAGGGGAGGGAGGGGGATTCGCAGACCCAGGCTTCCACGAGACGGGATACAAGGTTATGAGGCGGGTCGTCGTCACCGGGATGGGCATTGTCTCCTCCATCGGAAACAACACGCAGGAGGTGCTCGCGAGCCTGCGGGAGGCCAGGTCGGGTATTTCGCGCGCGGACAAATACGCCGAACTCGGGTTTCGCTGCCAGGTGCACGGAGCGCCCACGCTCGACCCCTCGCAATCGGTCGATCGCCGCGCCCTGCGCTTCCTTGGCACGGGCGCGGCCTGGAATCATGTCGCCATGGAGCAGGCGCTGCGCGATGCGGGTCTTGAGGAAAGCGAGATTTCCAACGAGCGCACCGGCATCATCATGGGCTCGGGCGGTCCTTCGACCCGCACGCTGGTCGAGGCCGCCGACGCCACCCGGGCCAAAGGTCCAAAGCGGGTCGGCCCGTTCGCGGTGCCGAAAGCGATGTCGTCCACGGCTTCCGCCACGCTCGCCACCTGGTTCAAGATCAAGGGCGTGAATTATTCGATTTCATCGGCCTGCGCGACTTCCAATCACTGTATCGGCAACGCCGCCGAGATCATCCAGATCGGCAAGCAGGACATGATTTTCGCAGGCGGCTGCGAGGACCTTGATTGGACCATGTCGGTTCTGTTCGATGCGATGGGGGCCATGTCCTCGAGATTCAACGACACGCCGGAAAAAGCCTCTCGCGCTTATGACGCGGCCCGCGACGGATTCGTCATTGCGGGCGGCGCCGGCGTATTGGTGCTTGAGGAGCTTGAGCACGCAAAAGCGCGCGGCGCCAAGATCTATGCGGAAATCGCCGGCTACGGGGCCACTTCGGACGGCTACGACATGGTCGCGCCGTCGGGCGAAGGCGCGGTGCGATGCATGCGGATGGCGCTTTCGACCGTCAAGGCGCCGGTCGACTATGTCAATCCCCACGCCACCGCCACGCCGATCGGCGACGCCAAGGAAATCGAGGCGCTGCGCGAGGTGTTCGGCACGAAATGCCCGCCGATTTCGGCGACCAAATCGCTGACCGGCCACTCTCTTGGGGCCGCCGGGGTGCAGGAGGCCATCTACTCGTTGCTGATGATGAACAACGGCTTCATCTGCGAAAGCGCCAATATCGAAAGCCTCGATCCGGAGTTCGCCGATATGCCGATCGTGCGCGAGCGCCGCGACAATGTGGCGATCGGCTGCGTGCTTTCGAATTCATTTGGGTTCGGCGGCACCAACGCGTCGATCGTTCTCAAGCGATTGGATGCTTGACGCCCTTTTTACGGGGAGACTTCTTGCATGTTGATGGACGGCAAGCGCGGCCTCGTGATGGGGGTTGCGAACGACCACTCGATTGCCTGGGGCATAGCCAGGACGCTCGCAACTCACGGCGCGTCGCTCGCTTTCACCTACCAGGGCGATGCGCTCGGCAGACGCGTGAAGCCGCTGGCGCAGTCGGTCGGCGCCGACCTTGTGCTGCCTTGCGACGTCGAGGACATTGCCTCGGTTGACGGCGTCTTCACGGCGTTGAAGAACAAGTGGGGCAGCATCGATTTCGTCGTTCATGCCATCGCGTATTCTGACAAAAGCGAGCTCAAGGGCCGCTACGCCGACACGTCGCGGGACAATTTCATCCGCACGATGGTCATTTCCTGCTTCTCCTTCACGGAGATTGCGCGCCGCGCGGCCGACCTGATGCCGAACGGCGGCGCCATGGTGACGCTCACCTACAATGGCGGGTCGCGCACAATGCCCAATTACAATGCGATGGGGATCGCCAAGGCGGCGCTCGAAGCTTCGGTGCGCTATCTGGCGGTCGATTTCGGCGCGAGCGGCATTCGGGTTAATGCGATCTCTGCGGGCCCCATCCGCACGCTGGCGGGCGCCGGCATCACTGATGCGCGCTTCATGTTCGCTTTCCAGCAACGTCACTCGCCGCTGCATCGCGGCGTGACGCTCGAAGAGCTTGGCGGCGCCGGGCTCTACCTGCTCTCCGACCTGTCAACTGGCGTCACGGGGGAGATCCATTTTGTCGATTGCGGCTACAACATCATCGCGATGCCGCATCCCGACGCGCTGCGGGCCGACGCGGGTTCGGACGAATAGCCAGCAATTCTCATTTTGACCTTTCCGCGTGTCGGGCCGGGTTGGCGAGGCGATTTTGGTGCGGCAAGTTGACTCGGGGGACGGTTAGCGGGTTGCGTTGGAGATGT
>JAJPKK010000114.1 GCA_021323775.1 Hyphomicrobiales bacterium | reverse complement strand
CCGGCGGTCCAAAATTCCCTGAGAACAGGGAAAATAACAGGGAATTTCGAAAATCTGAGGCTGTTCCGGTGCTCTTACTTATCTCCTGATAACCATGATAACTGAACTCATTATTATATGCCCCGTCTGGGTTTTGTCAACTTTAGGTTGTTTTGGTCAGGGCAACGAGTTGAGGTTAACGTCGGCCATTCTAGCCCATCAATTGCGGAATCAGGTACCTCCAGAGAGGGCAAATACGAGTGGAAGCTGCACGCGCTGCGAGTCCGGCTGTCGCGGGATGCAACTGCCGGAATCTATCCACGGATGCCAAAGCTGATTTTGTTAACCTCGACTCGTTGCCCTGGTTTTGGTGCTCAAGGCGTCAAGGCGTCGCCCCCTCGTGGACCATGCGGTAGATTGCTAGCATCTGCCGTGCGAAGCGGCGGCGGTTCAGACTCCAAATCCGAACCGCCGTCGTGCCACACCTTATATTCTTGAATGCAAAGAACATTGAAAAGGCGTCCGTGCATTCAGGCGTCCCGCCCCATTCACTCCTTCACATTCCGCACTTCCGTATTCATGCGCACGTCCTTGCGGCGGCGTTTGGCGATTTCCTTGCCGGTAGCGAAATAGTCGCCCCTCGTGGCGCGCTCTGCCGCGGCGTCGAGGTCTCCCGACCACTCGCCGAGCGAATAGCCGAACCAGGGCTGCTCCGGCTTCAGCCTGGGCAGCCCGAGTTCTTCCCAGATCTTCCTCGCGTTCTCCATGTACTCGCGCTTGGGCAATGAAATCGGCGGAAAATCCTCTTTCAGCGTCGCGTCGATCAACACCGAAGCGTCCTCGCCGTTGTTGCGCTTGCTGCGCGGACCGTGACCTTGGTCGCGATGGGGCAGCACATGCATGTCGAGCGTCGGATTGGCCCGATACGACATCGCCCACAGAATGGCGTCGGCGTTTTCCGGGTCGATGTCGTCATTGACGGCGATCACGTATTTTCCGGCAGCGCGATGGAAAATCGCAGCGCCATAGAGCGCGCGCCACAGCTCGGTCGGCGCAATGTCGCGCTCGACTACGAGCGCGATCACCTTGCGGATGTTGGTCAGCGGCTCATGCATTGAGACGCGTTTGACGCCTTTGATCCCGAGCGTGTTGCGCAGGAAATTGAGGAACAGCGGCTCCATGCCGATGCGCTTGATCAGGCTCGATTCGCTGGGCGTCACCTGCGAGATGATCGACGTTAAGATGGCGTCGCGCCGGCGGGTGATGCAGGTCACGTCCATATAGGCGTTGAACTCCTGCAGGTTGACGTGGCCGTGGGACTCCCCGAACGGCGCTTCCGGCTCCAGATATTCGGTGTCGATGAAGCCTTCGATCACGATCTCGGCTTCCGCCGGCACCAGGAGATCGACACTCTTCGCTTTCACCACGTTGATGGGCGAGCCAACGAGCGCGCCCGCCACGTAGAGTTCGTCGACGCTCTCCGGCAGCTTCTGCACGGACGCAAACGTGATGCAGGGCGGCGCGCCGAGCACCACCGCACAGGGAAGCTTCTTGATGCCGCGCTGGCGCAGTTTCTCCCAGTGATTGTAAATGCCAGGGCGCAGCTCCAGCGACGGGTTCATGCCAAGCCGGCGCGGCGCCTTCACCTGGCCGCGATAGTTGCCGACATTCTGGATACCGGTGTCCGGATCCTTGGTGATGTATTGCGACAGCGTCGCATAGGGCGCGATGTCCCAGCCGGGGGTCGAGATCGGCAGCGGAATTCCGTCAAGCCCGCTGCCGGGCTTGTCCAGCGCCTTGCCGGCGATGACGACGTCGTGGCACGGCGCCTCTTCGACAATACGCGGCGGGATCGGGTTCTGCGCCGCCTTGACCCAGCGCTCGTCGATTTCATCGAGGCGGCAGCCGATGCCGATGCGATAGATTTCGCGGTTCGCGGCGAGCGCACCCACCGCGACCGGAATATCGTATTTGCGGCCTTTGCTGTCGACCACATTCGTGAACAGGAACGCCTTGCGGTCCTTCTCCTCGATGCCGCCGCGGAACTGCCACCGCACCAGCGGGTGCATTTCAGTGTCCTTATTGATCGGCCGCTCGACGGTGACGAGCAGGCCCGCGTCAGCAAGCGAGCGGATGTGATCGTGCAAGTCCGGATAACCGCGCGGCAAAGCGGCGGAGGTCGGCGCCGCTTCGCGTTTTGGCTCGGTGGTCGCATCCATTATGTGTCCCGGTCCTATCTAGCCAGCCGAAGCTGTAGGATAGTAGCCCGGATTGAGCGCAGCGAAATCCGGGGCCACCCTATCCATGCGGCAACGCCGATCCCGGGTTTCGTTGCGCTCAACCCGGGCTACTAGTACGCGCTATTTGTTGACCCGCATCAGCGCCGCCTCGCGAATCGACGTGTCGGTCAGGGAAGCAGGATCGAATTTTGCCGCCATGCGGCCATCCTCGGCCAAAAGATCGCGCAGCCAGCGCAATTTATCCAGGTCGATTTCGACGGCGGGCGACGCAGCGCGGCGCTCGACGACCTCCCGATAACTGACCTCCGCAACCGGGTCGCCGGGCGGCAGGCCGGCAACACGCCGCGTCAGGGCAACCACCCTGTCGCGATGCGCGAGCGCAAATCCGTAGGCCTTCATTTCGCTCGCAATGAATGCCACGAGCTGCGGGCGCTTGGAGCGGACAAGCTCTCCGCGCGTGATGACGCACTGGCGCATGAATTGCGGCAGCGCTTCGCTCGCGACGGCGAGCGTCTTTAGCTTGAGTTCGGGCTGCGCCGCGAAATCGCTTGTGGAGATCGCGGCATCAATGGTCTTCGCCATCAGGGCCCGCACCCGCTCCGGATCGCTGCCGGCCGCAACGAAACTCACCTCCGACGGCGCGACGCCGGCCTGCTTGAGCAGGGCGCGCGCCACCAGATCGGGAAGCGAGCCGGGCGCCGAGATGCCGACTTTCTTTCCCTTAAGCGCGGCGATCGAGCCGATGCCGTCATGGGAGAACAGCGAGTAGGTGAGCTTCGGCCAGGTGCAGCCGAGGATTTTTACGTCGGCGCCCTTGCTCCCGGCGATCAGCGGGCTGATCGGGCTGCCTTCATAGCTGTCGAGTTCGCCGGCGATCAGCGCCTTCATCATCAGCGTGTCGTTCTGGAAAGCCAGCATCTTCAGATCGAGGCCTTCGGCCTTGGCGAACCCGCCTTCCGCGGCCATGTAGATAAAGCCGGCATCTCCCTTTGGCACGAGAGTGCCGTGACGCCAGAGGTCTTCTGCTTGAAGGGTCGTTGCAGACAGGAGGGCGAACGCGATGGCGGCGAGGAAGGCGCCAAGTTTGATGCTCACGCCGACACCTTCATGCGCGCGTTCCAGTCCTCCCGCAGGCGGTCGCGCAATACCTTGCCGCGGTCGCTCTTGGGCAGATCGGCAACGATGAAAACCTGCTTCGGCATTTTCGGCGGCGGCAGAAAGGCTGCGCAATGCCGGCTCACCGACGCTTCGGTGAGGCTGATGCCTGGCTTGGCGACGACGTAGCATACGACTTCCTCCCCATAAATTTTATCCGGCACGCCGATGGCGGCCGCTTCGAGAACTCCTGCGTGTTTCAGCAGGACCTCATCGATCTCGGCGGGCGCAATGTTCACGCCGCCCCGGATGATCAAATCCTTGGTGCGGCCGGTAAGGCGAATGAATCCATCCGCGTCCTCGATGGCGAGGTCGCCGGTCTTGATGCGGTTGGGGCGAATAGGTTCGATCGTGCCGTCGTCCAGCAGATAGCCGATCGCCGTGTGCGGCCCGCCCGCCGTCACTTCGCCTTCGACTCCCGGCGGGCATTGTTTGCCGTCGGCGTCGACGATGGCGAATTCCTGGTGCAGCGCCGGAATGCCGACCGTGCCGACGCGGTTCTTGTAGGTGCGGTTGCCGCACACCCAGCCAGCTTCCGACATGCCGTACATCTGTAAAAGCTTGATGCCGTACATCTCCTCGAACTGGAGCCATTGCTCGGTCGTGAGCGGCGCGGTCGAGCAACTCATCAGCCGCAATGTCGTCGGGTGCTTCGCCCTCTCTGGCTCCCTCCCCCCAATCGAAATCGGCTGTTGCCGATTTCGATCACTTTGTTGAGTGGCCGAAACCCGCGTATACGCGGTTTCGGCTGGGGGAGGGTCGGGGCGGGGGGTCGGGCCGCGGGGCACGGCGGTGCCGACTGGCTCGACCCCCACCCCCAACCCCTCCCCACAAGGGGGAGGGGAGGAGGTTTTGGCACTGCCTTCGCCAATCCGACCCTCTCCCTTCAGCGGAGGGCGGGGCAGCGGCTTGTTCAGGAGCATGTTGAGGACAGTCGGCACGCCGGCCGCAAACGTAATGCCGTATCGCTCGATCCATTCGAAAAAGCGGCTGTGGGAGAAACGCCTGGCGATGTGCATCGTGAGCCCCTTCTGCAGGAACGGCATCAGGCTCAGCACTTGCGCGGAGTTCCAGCCGAAGGAGCGATATTCCAGCGTACGGTCGTTCTCGGTTAACCCTAAGAATTCAAGGGTGGACAAGCCGTTGAGCCAGTACGCGCAGTGGTCGTAGACGACGATCTTCGGCCGGCTGGTTGTTCCTGACGTGCAAAAAATGCACGCGAGGTCTTCCGCGTGGTTGCGCTCGGGCAAATCCGCCGCGTCGCACTTCGACAGCCGTGAAAACAATTCGTCCTGCGGATCGCCTTCTGCCGACCATACGCCGAAGCAGATGCGAGGCGCATCGCAACTGCCCACCAAAGCGTCGATATCAAGCCCCCTGCGCCACAGGACCAGCACCGGGTTCACTGCGGCGACGAGGTCCGCCAGCACCTTCTCGTTGATCTCGATGTTAAGCGGGGACACCACTGCGCCGAGACGCCATATGGCGAACCACAGCAGCAGCTTTTCCAGGCTTTCATCAGCGAGCAGCAGCACGCGGCTGCCCTTGGTCACGCCGCGGCTTTTAAGGAGCCATGCGATTTCGTTGGTAATGCGGTCGAGTTCGCCAAACGTGATCGCGGCCCCAGAATCCACGTCGATGATCGCCGTCTTGCCCGGATCGCGGTCACGGTAGTGAGCGAACAACTCCGCGATGGGGCGATACGGAATGCTTGGAACATGATCGCCGAATACGCCGCTCATCGTTATCATCACTCCAGCGGCCATTTGAGCTGCACCATCTGGTCGAATTTGAGGTGCTTCTGGAAGCGGGCAACCGCGAGCGGGAGCTCCGCGAGCAGTTTCGCCTCGTCGATCCTGGTCAGACGTCCGCCGGACACGACCCGCTCGCCCATAACAAAGACATCGCGCACCGAGTCGCCGGTTGCGCCGTAGACGAGGTTCGACACCGGATTGATCAGCGGCTGCCATTCGGGACGATTGGTGTCGAACAGCACGATGTCGGCCTCCTTGCCGACTTCGATGCTGCCGATGCGGCCGCTCATGAGCGCCGCCTTGGCGCCGTTGATGGTCGCCATTTCGAGGCCGGTTTCAGGCGGCATCACGCGGGGATTGATGCGGGTCTCCTTGTAGCAGCAGCAGGCGAGGCGGATTTCCTGCGCCATGTCGACGATTCCGGAACTTGCATGGTCGGAGCCGACCGCCACGTTGACGCCGAGCGCAATAAGCTCGGGCAGCTTGCCGAACAGAAAGTTGCCGTAGCCGTTGTGCAGGCTGGAGCTTGGCGCACATACCAGGGACGGCTTGCGGCGCGCCAGAATCTCGACTTCCTGCGGTTCGAGCCAGCCGGAATGGACGATCAGCATGCGCTCGTCGATGACGCCGAGCGATTCCAGCCGCTCGATCTCGGCGAGGCCGGTGCGGGCGACGCTCGAGTCATGCGTCGAATAGGAAAAGCACGCGTGGGTCTGCAGCAGCGTGCCGTAGCGGTCGGCAAGCTTCTTGAGGCCGATGATGAGATCGTCCGATGCATTGTTGAGGCCGCGGAACGAAGCGCTGGCGCCAAGCCGCGGATTTCCTGACGCCCGTCCTGGATCGGCGTAGCGTTCGAGCACCGCCTCGGCGCGCTCGATTGCGACGGCGGTGTTCTCGATCATGCGCTCGGGCAGGATGCCGAGCACGGATTTCGTCATGTCGAACGACGAACGCGACACGATCATGCGGATGCCGGTCGCCATCACCCCTTCAACCGAGGCATCGGGGTAATAATTGCCGGGATCGACAAAGCAGGTGACGCCGTGCCGCAGCAGCTCGGTCGCTGCAAGCATCGCCGATACCCGCACGTCATCGGCCTCAAGGGCGGCTTCATAGGGATACATGCGGTCAAACAGGAACGACTGGGCATTGGCTTCGTCCGCGAGGCCGCGCGACAGCTGAAAGGAAGAATGCAGATGGCAATCGATGAAGCCGGGCGCCGCCACCGTGTTGCGGCCGTCCACGCCGCTCCTTCCGGCGTAGCGCGCCATTACGTCGGCCGATTTGCCGACTGCGACGATCTTGCCGCCGTCAATCGCAACCGCGGCGTCGCGAATGACGCGGCGCCCGGGGTCCATGGTGATCAGCCAGCCGATGTCGGCAATGATGAGATCGACGGATTGCACGGGCGCTATTTTTCCCCCACATAGGTCAGCTCATCGGCAATCTTCAGCTCGATCAGCACATTCTCGTCGGTGGAAACTTCGCACAGCATCGAGCGATGACCGATACCCTTGGGGATCAGCAGCATATCGCCGGGATGCATGACCTTGACGCCCATTTCGGTTTCCCATTTCAGCGCGCCCTTGACGCAGAAGATGATCTCGTGCGCATCGATGTTGCGATGCCAGAAGCTCATGTCATGCTTGCGGCGCTTGGAGACGTCGATCTTGACGCGGTCGGAGGTGTAGAGACGCAGGGGCGTGCCGTCCGCCTTGTCGATATTGGTTGGGCTGAATTTTTCAGCGAAAATGTTGATCATCCGCAAGAGGTCGGCGTTCTCCAGCACGCCGGCATTGCTGACCGGCGATTGTTTGTGGGCGAGCACGACGTTCTTGCCGTTGATGGTCACCAGTTCGCGTAAGAGTTCTTTGGGCATGGTTGGCTCCGGCTTTCGAAAATTCAGGACGGCTGCTTGGAGTTGCCAGCCGATACGGCCCGCACCGCCGCCACGATGCCGGCATAGCCCGTGCACCGGCAAAGATGGCCGCTCAATACGTCGCGAATTTCATCCTCGGTCGGATGCGGATTTCGCGCAAGATAATCCGTGAATGACATCAGGATACCGGGCGTACAGAAGCCGCACTGCAGCGCATGATGCCGCTGAAAGGCCTGCTGCAGCGCGTTAAGGGCGCCGTCCGGCGCCGCCAGCCCTTCGACCGTTGTCACCGCGCGACCCTCCGCCTGCACGGCGAGCGTCAGACAACTGCGCGCCGCCACCCCGTCGATCAGCACGGTGCAGCAGCCGCACACGCCGTGCTCGCACCCCACATGGGTTCCGGTCGCCCCGATCACATGGCGCAGGAAATCCGTCAGCAGCATGCGGGATTCCGCCTCGCCCGACACGGCGCGGCCGTTGAGCGTGAAGCTGATCCGGGTCCGCTCATCCTTGTTCACGCGGCGCATCGCAAAGCCTCTTCCACCACGACGGGGCCAACCCGGCGCAACAGATCGCGACGAAGCCGTGCGGACGCGTGCAGATCGTCATAGCCTTCAAGCTCTTGAGCGAGCTTCTCGAACATGTCCTTGGCGTCGGCAGCCACGCTGATCGGGGCGTGCTGCACTGCCGGGCGATCGGCAACGCCGCCGATGCCGATCCGCAGCGTATTGCGGTCCTCGACACAGGCCGCCACCGCAATGATGGCAAAATCGCCGTGGCGACGCGCCACTTCCCGGAATGCGACGCCACGCGTCCATTGCGTCGGGAAACGAGCCGCCACGATCAATTCGTCGGGTGCGCGGGCCGTGGTCATGACGCCGCGCTGGAAATCCGCCGCGGCGAGGACGCGCGTGCCTCGCTGCGACCGCAACACCACTTCGCCGCCCAATGCCGCCAGCACCAAGGGGATTTCCGACGACGGATCGGCGTGCGCAATCGAGCCGCATACGGTGCCCCTGTTGCGCGTCTGGAAATGGCCGACGAAAGGCAGCGCGGCCGCGAGCAGCGGCAGTCTGCCGCCGAGCTCCGGCCAGTCCTTGAGCTGGTTCTGGGTGACGGCAGCGCCGACCTCGACTTTGCCATTGGCGACGCGGATGTAATCCAGTTCCTTGAGACGCGCGATATCGACGAGCACGGCGGGCTCGGCAACGCGCAGATTGAGCATGGCCATCAGCGACTGGCCGCCCGCCAGGACGCTCGCAGCATCGCCATATTCGGCCAGCACTGCAACCGCCTCCTCCGCGCTGTCGGGGCGCACATAATCGAACCGGCGCGGCTTCATGGCTTGCCCGCCATCAGCGCGTGCAGCCGCAGCGGCGTCAGCGGCAGGGAGACATCCTTGACGCCGAGCGCGTCCGCGACCGCATTCGCAATGCAAGCGGGCGTGCTCATGCAATTGCCCTCCGCCATGCCCTTGGCCCCGAGCGGCGTCAGAGGCGACGGCGTCTCCTGGTGCAGGATTTCGAGCGGCGGGATTTCGCTCACGGTCGGCACCAGGTAATCGGCGAAACTGCCGGACAGGAAGTTTCCATTCTCGTCGTAGACGAACTCCTCGTAGAGGGCCGCCGCTATCCCTTGCGCGAAGGCGCCATGGACCTGCCCGTCCGCGATCAGCGGATTGAGCAGCGTGCCGGCGTCGTGCATGGAAACGTATCGATCAACCCGCACCGAAAATGTCACCGGATCGACCTCGACGCCGCACATGTCGAAAATGAATCCGTAGGTGAGCGACGTGTTGATGCGGTCATCGCTTGTGGGCGGTTCAAGCTCAGGCGGCGACCACACGCCGGTTTCCGACAAGCCGGGCGCCATGCCGTCCGGCAACATCACGGGCGACCAATGCGCAGTGCCGGCGACGCGGCCGAACGGGAGGGCGTTGTCCGGGTTCGAGCGGCTGCGCACCTGGCCGTCAGCAAACTCGATGTCGTCCGGCAAGACGTTGAGCTGGTTTGCCGCAATGCCCGCAAGCCTGCCGCGGATGCGCGTCGCCGCGATGTGGGCCGCGACCGCGGTGCCTGGCGAAAACCGGCACGAATAGGTGCCGGCCGCGATCGACCAGGCGTCCTTGGCGGTGTCGAGTTCCAGCGTGACCTTGATATCGGCGGGATCAAGCCCCAGCCGATCGGCAACGATCTGCGACAGCACCGTCTGATGCCCCTGGCCTTGGACCGTCACATCGGCGCTCACTGACACGCCCCCGAGCGGGTCGATGTTGACGGTCGCCATGGAGACCGCGCCGTTCTTCGGCCCCGCGCGCTCCCGCGCGTCCGCCGTCAGCAGCGTCGAGAGATAGCCCATATTCGACATGCCCGGCTCGACCACGGCGGCAAAGCCAATGCCGTAGAGCTTGCCGGCAGCGCGCGCCGTGTCGCGGCGGCGCTTGAGATCGTCG
This sequence comes from Hyphomicrobiales bacterium, assembly GCA_021323775.1. Lineage (GTDB taxonomy): Bacteria > Pseudomonadota > Alphaproteobacteria > Rhizobiales > Xanthobacteraceae > JAJPKK01. Next base: position 54,567 of record JAJPKK010000114.1, on the reverse strand, counting down.
AGGCGGCCGTCCCCGATCGCGGTCGCGACGGCGCGGGCATAATCGCCCGAGTCATAGAGCGCGCCCGCCGCGGTGCGGTAAGGAAATTTCTCGGCCGGAATGAGGTTGCGCCGGATCACGTCGAGGTGGTCAAGTCCGAGCTCTACCGCAATACGCTGCACCAGCCGCTCGATGGCAAGGTAGAGCTGCGGCCCGCCAAAGCCGCGGATCAGGCTCGCGGGCATCTTGTTGGTGAGGACGATGCGGTTTGTCACCTCCACGTTGGGAATGTCATAGGCGCCCGTCACGGAACCTTGCATCCGGTACAGCGGTCCCGGCATCGGGGCGCGAAGGAACGCCCCGTAGTCTTCGAGCTGATCGAGCCGCAGCCCCAGGATACGGCCGTCGAGGGTGGCGGCCGCCTCGATCCGGGTGATGCGATTGGGTCCCGAACTCGCGGCCGCGAGGTGCTCGGCGCGATCTTCGACCCATTTCACAGGGCGCCCCGTGATCTTTGCGGCGATCGCGGCCAGCACGACATAGGGAGACACCGAGAGCTTGATGCCGAAGCTGCCGCCCGAGTCGGGCGGAATGCGCAGCCGCAACCTGGTGCCGGGGACGCGCAACGCCTTGGCCATCACCGGGTGGGTGCTGAACGGTCCCTGGAAATTCGCCAGCACGTCGTAGCTGCCGTCGTGTGGCCGATATTCGGCGACGACCACGTAGCATTCCATCGGCGTGAAGGAGAGCCGCGGATAGTCGACCGTGAGGGCGATAACGCGATCCGCGGCGGCGAACGCCGCGGCCGTGTCTCCATAGGCGAATTTCCGCACTGAAATCTCGTTGGTCTTGCAGGCGGGATGCAAGAGCGGCGCGGACTTATCACAGGCGGCGAGCGGATCGGTCACCGCTTCCATCGGGTCGTAATCCACCTGCACCAGCTCGGCTGCATCTTCCGCGACATAGCGGCTCTCGGCCACCACCAGCGCCACCGCCTCGCCCACATAACGCACCTGCTCGACCGCGAGCGACCATTGATGCACCGGCGCCTTTAACGCGATCAGGAACGGATCCGTGAGCTGGCGCACATCTTCGCCAGTGATCACCGCGGCGACGCCGGGCAGGGCCAGGGCCGCCGCGGCATCGATCTTGAGGATTTTCGCGTGGGCATGGGGCGAGCGGATCACATGGGCATGCAACGTACCGCTTGCGACCGGAAGATCGTCCGCATAGCGCCCGCGCCCCGAGAGGAGGGCCGGGTCTTCCTTGCGAACGAGCGGAATGCCGAGGGCTTGCGACAAGAAATCACCGCTCGATTGCGACCGGACATTCATGATGCCGAGGCATGGTCGATGGCTCCTCCCGTGTCATGCTCCGCCAAAGCGGTTCCCCCTGAGCGTGGGATGGGTTGAGCGCAGCGAAACCCCTCGCCGCTTTGCCCGCGGAACGCCGCCCCGATGGGCTTCGCTGCGCTCAACCCATCCTACATGCTACGCCCCAACCTGCACCCGCGCTTATTGGATGCCCTGCTTTCGCAGGGAATGACAACTCAGAAATCGACAAGTCTGCCATTCGCGCTCCCGCTGACCGTTGAAGTCGCGCGCCGGTGCGAGCATAACTCCAAACCATTGCGCGGCAACGTGGCAACGAACAGGTCAAGGAACGCTCAATGAACATCGAACGCAAGCCCGTCGCGTACGGCGATCTACGCGGCTGGATCAAAGCGCTGCACGCGGCCGGCGAGATCCGGGAGATCAACGCCGAGGTCGACTGGAACATCGAGATCGGCACCGTGATGCGGCTCGCTCAGGGGGCGGGCAACGGTCCGGCCCTGATGTTCAACAACATCAAGGATTATGGGGCGAATGCGCGCTGCCGCCGCGTGTTCGGCTGCGGGCTCGCAAGCTATCGCCGCGTTGCCATGATGCTCGGCGTCGCCCCCGACACCCATCCGCGCGAACTCGTCAAGCTCGGCCGCACCGTGCTCAACGGCAGCATTCCGCCGAAGATCGTCGATACGGGTCCGGTGAAGGAGAATATCGTTACCGGCGACGATATCGACCTTTATGAGCTGCCGTCGCCGTGGTGGAACCGGCTCGACGGCGGACGCTATCTCCTCACCTATGGAGGCTGCGTCACCAAGGAACACGACACCGGCGTGATGAATGTCGGCATTTATCGCGGCATGGTGGCAAGCAAGAACGAAATCCCGATTCTGATGTGGCGCGCCCAGCATATCGGTCAGCACGCCACCTCCTGGGAGCGCGCCGGGCACAAAGAGATGCCGATCGCGGTGGCGATCGGCTGGGAGCCTTCGCTCGGCTTCACGGGCGGCGCACCGGTGCCGAAGGGCGTCTGCGAATACGACGTCATGGGCTCGATCCGCGGCGCGCCGGTGGAACTCGTCAAATGCGAGACTGTCGACCTGTATGTTCCGGCGAGCGCCGAAATCGTCATCGAGGGCTATCTTCAACTCGACCCGGCGAAATACCGGATGGAAGGGCCATTCGCGGAGTTCACCGGCTACCTTGCCGGCGACAAGTCTCCCAAGCCGACGATCCGGGTCACCGCCATCACGCACCGGCATGATCCGATCCTGCGCGGCTGCATTGAGGGGTCGTTGCCCGGCAGCTTCTCGGAAAACGCGATCTGCTCCTCCATCATGCGCGCCGCGACGGCCTGGAGCGTGCTGGAACGCGCCGGCGTGCCCGGCATCACTGACGTCTGGTGCCCGCCGGTCCACGCCGGCATCAACCTGCTCATTCAGATGAAGCAGACCTATCGCGGGCAGGCCAAGCAGGCCGCCAACGCCATCTGGGGCTCCTCGGCCGCGCACGTGCGCTACAAGCACATCATCGTGGTTGATGACGATATCGACATCCACGACTATGCCGCGGTCGATTGGGCCATCGCCTACCGGGTCAATGCCGGCGAGGATGACATTGTGGTGATGCCGTCGACCTTCGGGGCCGGCCTCGATCCCTCGACGCGCCGTCGTGACCGCAATCCGGCGCTGTTCGGCACCGGCAAGTGGAACCGGGTCTTGATCGACGCCACCATGAACCTCGATTACGACCCGGACCCCGATCTCGGCGGCGCGCGCTTCCCGCCGAAGGTCTGGCCCAGTGAGGCCGATATCGCCGCTGTGGCGCAGCGCTGGGCCGAATTCGGGTTGAAGCCGCTGCGGTAGCTCGTGGCTCGCAAGCCGCAGGGAGCGAATCGTGATGCGGATCCGGCGGTCTCCGCATTACGCTTCGTTCCTTGCGGGCTATAACGCCTCCCAACGTAAGCTTTTCAAGGATAGCGCCAATGCCGCTCGAAATTCCCAGGCCGCACTTGACCTTCGATGTTCCGCTGGATGACGGCGCGCGCATTCGCGTCCGCCGTCATGGCAATCCGGACGGCGTGCGGCTTTTCCTCAGCCACGGCAACGGCTACGCCATCAACGGCTACCTGCCCTACTGGCAGCATTTTCTGGACCGCTTCGATCTCATCGTTTTCGATTTTCGCAATCACGGCGAGAATGAGCCGGCGACGCCCGCCAACCACACCTATGGCCAGCTCAGCCGTGACCTTGAGCGGGTCTTTCAGCATGTGATGGGAAAACTCGGTGTCCGAAGGACGGCCGGAATCTTCCATTCGATGTCGGGCCGCACCGCGATGAAGCACGCGCTCGAGATCGGCTTCCGCTTCGATGCCCTCGTCCTGTTCGATCCGCCCAACGTGCCGCCGCCCGACCATCCGGCCTTTGCGGCCATGGAGGCTTTCGAGGCGAGACTCGTCGCATTCACAAAGAGCCGCCGCACGCACTTCGCGACTGTCGAAGAGCTGGCCTCGGACTTCGCAAAGTCACGTGTCGGCCAGGCCTGGGTGCCGGGCGTGCATGAGCTGATGGCGCGTTCGGTGCTGCGGAAAAACCCGGAAGGCAGCGGCTTCGTGTTGACGTGCGATCCCGCGAACGAAGGCGGCATCTATGCGGAAGCTTTGAGGATGAACCTGTGGCCGCGCGCAAAGGATTTCGCCGGGCCCGTGAAACTCGTCGGCGCTGACCCCGAACTTGGGGGCGGATCGCCGACCGGCCGCGCCAATTGGGCGCTGGGCAATGAGAACGGCTACGATTACAGCTTCGTGCCCGGGACGGGCCACATGCTGCAGATCGAAAAGCCGGACGCGTGCGCGCAGTTGACTCTGGCGTTTTTGAAGCAATGTGGTCTGGCCGCGCCCTAGGGCCGGGACCGTAGCCCGGATGGAGCGAAAGCGACATCCGGCAGCGGCTGATTCCGTGATTTCGCTTCGCTCATCCGGGCTATTGGGACCCATCCAACTACCGCCTTGGCCCGCGACCTACCAGATCGTGGTGTGCAGTCGCCATTGCCTTCTCGGCTTGGACGAGCATGTTCAAAGGCAGCCACGGTTTGTGCATGATCACCGCGGGGTGCGGCAATTCTTCCATGGCGTCCTCATCTTGCGAGGTGACCACCACCCGGATCCACGGCCATTGTTGCGCATAAATCGCCAGACGCGCACCGTCCATGAAGCTTGGCAGGTTCATTGCTGTAACGATCAGAACGACCTGGCGGGCGCTGACGCGCAGGACATTGACGGCCTCTTCCGATGAGGCCGCTCGGATGATGTCAAGGCCGCGCTCTTCCAGCAGGATGCCGATCAACTCGCGCTGCTGCGCATCGGCATCCACCACCAGCGCGGTCGGCCTGAGGGTTGGCCTGACGTTGGTCCTCCTGAAGACCCTTCGTTTCATGCGAATCATGAAGTCGCACGCTCTCATGCCATCGCAGTAAATTTCTCTGCTCGCGTCTCCCTGCCGGCAAACGGAGCAAAGCACCCAGGCGCGCAACTGGCTTACGTCTCAAAAAAATGCGGTGCGTTCGCAGCGAAGACCAATCAAACGCCAACCCAAGCACGCGCCCGGAGATGCTCTCGTCGGTCGAGTGAGGCAACCGTTTCCGATGCAACTATGCGCAAACCAGGAGCCGCTCTCTGAAGCCCGAACACCAGCCTCAGCGGTAGCTGCAGCGACCCACCTGCATCGGTGGCTTCATCTCCCACGCAATCAGTGTCGTCCCGACGACAGAGCTTGTCAACCGTCGATTGGCTTTGACGACACCCAGGTACCGGTGGGACCTCGCCCCTATCCCGCAAGCCCGGATTAATTGTATGCGGCGTGGCCTTTATCTCTGCCGGCGGGTCTTCGATAAGCTCAGGAGGTCGGAATTTGCGCGTTTGGCCCTCTCCCAGTAAGCGGGGGTAAGCGGGGAGAGGGAGCGGAGTGTGCGGCAGGCTACTCTGCCGCGGTTCTGCCGCCACCCATACCGTAGCGCCGCTCGATATAGTCGACCACGATGTTCTTGAAGTCGGCCGCGACGGTTGGGCCGCGCAGCGTCATCGCCTTCTTGCCGTCGATGAATACCGGAGCGGCGGGCTGCTCACCGGTGCCGGGGAGGGAAATACCGATATCGGCGTGCTTGGACTCGCCCGGTCCGTTGACGATGCAACCCATCACGGCGACGTTGAGGGATTCCACGCCCGGATAGCGCGTCTTCCACTCTGGCATCGAGGCATGGATGAAATCCTGGATTTCCCGGGCAAGTTCCTGGAACGTCGTGGAGGTGGTGCGTCCGCAGCCCGGGCAGGCCGCCACCAGCGGCACAAACACCCGGAACCCCATGGTCTGCAAAAGCTCCTGCGCCACCTTGACCTCCAGGGTGCGGTCGCCGCCGGGCTCCGGTGTCAGCGAAACCCGCACCGTGTCGCCGATACCCTGCTGCAACAGGATGCCCATCGCTGCGGACGACGCCACAATGCCTTTCGAGCCCATGCCGGCCTCGGTGAGGCCGAGATGGATGGCGTAATCGGAACGCCTCGCCAGTTCGATATAGACCGCGATCAGGTCCTGCACGGCAGACACCTTGGCGGACAGGATGATGCGCGAGCGCGGCATGCCCATCTCCTCAGCCCGCGCGGCCGACATCAGCGTTGACTGCACCATCGCTTCGCGGGTGACAGCGCGCATGTCGGCCGGCTTCGCGAGCTTCGCGTTCTCGTCCATCAAATGCGTCAACAAGGCCTGATCGAGAGACCCCCAGTTGGCGCCGATGCGGACCGGCTTGCCGTGTTTGAGCGCCATTTCGATGATGGCGCCGAACTGCCGGTCCTTCTTTTCCTTGAACCCCACATTGCCTGGATTGATGCGGTACTTGTCGAGCGCCTCCGCGCAGGCCGGGTGATCGGTCAAGAGCTTATGGCCGATATAATGGAAGTCGCCGACGATCGGCGCCGTCACGCCCATGCGCAGCAGGCGTTCCTTGATGTGCGGCACCGCCGCGGCCGCCTCGTCGCGATCGACCGTAATGCGCACGATCTCGGATCCGGCCCGGGCCAATGCGGCAACCTGCTGGGCGGTCGATTCCACGTCCGCCGTGTCGGTGTTGGTCATGGACTGGACCACGATCGGAGCGCCGCCTCCGACTGTGATATTGCCGACTTTAACCGGCACGGTTTTGTGACGCGGCAGCGGAGCGGCGATATCAGCAGCAGCGACGTTCATCACGTTCTCCGTGGGCAATCTGGCGCTCCACACATATGCCAGGAGGCGAGCCGCGACAATACGTTCGGCAGAAAGAGCAGCCGCAGGGACGTAGGGTGGCGTTAACCCGCATGGAGCCCGCCATCTCAGCCTCAAACTTGGCCTGAACCGGCTGCACACGAGATCGCTTGAAGGAGAAAAATTTCGCAGAGCGAGCCGGGGCCTTCGGAATCGGGCTACAATGCCGCCCTTCCGCGGAAGCCCATCCGCATCGCCACAATAATCATTCGAAATCATGAACGCCGTGCAAAAGCCAGAGCTGGAAACCAGAGCGCAGCGGCTCTCGGGCATTGCGGCGGGCCTCGGCCTGCTCGCCATCGCGATCTGGATGCTGTCGACCTTTCTGCCCGCACTGGCCTGGGCGACCATACTCACGATCGCCACATGGCCGTTGTTCGTCGCCGTTCGCCGTCATAGCGGGCCGACACAGGCAGCAGCGCTCATCACCGCGCTGGTTGCGGTGGCGGTGCTGGCGCCGCTCGCGGTCGCCGTCGTCGAAGGGGCTCAGGAGATTAGCGGCTTCATCCAGTGGTATATCGAAGCTCGCAAGCAAGGGTTCGAAGCGCCGGAATGGCTCTCAAGCCTGCCGATGATCGGCCCCTGGGTGGCTGACTGGCTGAATGCGCATCTTCAGGACGAACGCAGTCCCCTTTCGGGCGCCGAGGTGCAGTCGCTTACCGAATGGGGGCAGATTATCGGCCGCCAGGCGCTGCGGCGCATCACCACGCTCCTGTTCGCGCTCCTCATCGTCTTCTTCATGTTTCGCGAGAGCGATGCGCTGTTGCGGCAGTTTCGAGTGGTCGGGGCGCGCCTGCTCGGCGAGCCGGCGCAGCGCCTCGCGAGCGTCGCAGCCGCCGCGGTGCGCGGCACGATCGACGGATTGCTGCTGATCGGCATCGGCGAGGCAGTGCTGATCGGCGCTGCCTATGCGGTCAGCGGCGTGCCGCACGCCGTTCTGCTCGGCGCGTTGACCGGCCTGTTATCGGCGATACCGTTCGCCTCGCCGCTGGTCTTTATCGGTGCGTCCGTATGGCTCCTCACGCAGTCCGCGACGATCGCGGCGATCGGTCTCCTAACCTTCGGCTCGACTGTGGTCTTCATCGCAGATCATTTCGTTCGTCCGATCCTCATCGGCGGCACGATCCGGCTGCCTTTCATCTGGGTCTTGCTCGGCATCCTGGGCGGCATCGAGAGCTTCGGCCTGTTGGGGCTGTTCTTGGGACCGACGCTGCTTGCCGTGCTGATTACGTTATGGCGAGAGCTTTCCGAAGGCTGATGTCGCCTTGAATGCACCGGCACTCGGGCATAGATGTTGCGCCGCAACATGTGCGCCGGGGAAACGAGACAGGACCAGATCATGCTGAAAGGGAAGAATGCAGTCGTCACCGGCTCGACCTCCGGTATCGGCCTCGCCATTGCCCGCGCTCTCGCGCAGGACGGCGCCAACCTCATGATCAACGGTTTCGGCACGCCGGCCGAGATCGAGAAGGAACGCGCCGCAATCGAAAAGGAGTTCGGCGTCAAGGCCATCTATTCGCCGGCCGATATGACCAAACCCGGCGAAATTGCGGCAATGATCAAGACCGCCGAGACCACGCTTGGGTCTGTTGACATTTTGGTGAACAATGCCGGCATTCAGCATGTCGCGCCGATCGAGGAATTCCCCATCGAGAAATGGGACCAGATCATCGCCATTAATCTTTCGTCCGCGTTCCATGCCACGCGCGCCGCAGTGCCCGGCATGAAGGCCCGCCGATGGGGACGCATTGTCTCAACCGCTTCGGCCCATTCGCTGGTGGCCTCGCCCTTCAAGGTCGCTTACGTTTCGGCGAAGCACGGGATCGCGGGTTTCACCAAGACCGTCGCGCTTGAGCTTGCGACCTTCGGAGTCACGGTCAACTGCATCAGCCCGGGCTATGTGTGGACGCCGCTGGTGGCCAAGCAGATCCCGGACACGATGAAAGCGCGCCACATGACCGAGGAAGAGGTCAAGCGCGATGTGCTGCTGGCGGCGCAGCCGACCAAGCAATTCGTGACGGTTGAACAGGTCGCCGCGCTTGCTGTCTACCTGTGCTCGGATGCCGCTGCGCAGATTACCGGCGCCAATCTTCCCATTGACGGCGGCTGGACGGCGGAATGAGTGCGGATGCCTTCTAATGCCGCAGAGCCGATGACGTTGCAGTCCGTCAGCTACCGCGGCGTTGGGCTCGATATCGTGGTTGCCGACATCACCACGCTTGAGGTCGACGCCATCGTCAACGCCGCAAACGCCTCGCTGCTTGGCGGCGGGGGCGTCGACGGCGCGATCCACCGCGCGGCCGGCCCGGAGCTGCTCGCTGAGTGCCGCGCGCTCAACGGCTGCAACACCGGCGACGCAAAGATCACCCGGGGTTACCGGCTGCCCGCACGCCATGTCATTCATGCGGTCGGGCCGGTGTGGAGCCGCACGCGCGAGCACGAATGCGATCAACTCCTTGCTTCGTGCTACCGGACTTCACTGGCGCTTGCGGCCCAGCACGGGATTGCGTCGATTGCCTTCCCGGCCATCTCCACGGGCGTCTATGCGTTTCCGGCCGATCGCGCGGCGCGCATAGCGGTCGGGACGGTCAAGCAGGAATTGGACAAGGCGAGCAGCGTGCGGCACATCGTGTTCTGCTGCTTCAACCGCGACGCTGCCCGCCACCATGAGGAGGCTTTCCGGGCGCTGGGGTTGGGGTAAACTCGCCTTTCGCACCGACGGCCAACGCTACTCGATAATCCCCGGCACGACCAGGAACAGGTCAGTGTCCCCGGTCTTCTCGCCGGCGGCGGTCAGCATGGCGTGCGCCTGACCTCGATGGTGGGTCTGGTGATTGAAGAAATGGGTGACGAGGAGCCGCTTCGGCGCCCTCAGCTCGCGGTTGGCGGCGCCGCTGAACCAGGTCAGGTGGCTGCTCAGCCACGCATCGTCGATCCGTCCCGCCCAGCGCTCGATATCGGCGTCGCGCTGCGTTCGGACGGCGCACAATTCGCCGAAGTCCTCGATCATTTGGGCGCTTTGCCTGATCGGCGTTTCGGGCCGCGGCCAGCCATCGAAGCGCGACATCCATTGACTGTCGCCCCACAGGATGTGCGCCAGCGTGCCGTGGATCGAGCTCCAGAACGCACCGCGGGGGGCGCGCCGCTCGGCGTCCGAGAGGCGGCTTGCAGCGGCGTAGATCCGGCGGTTCATCTCGCTGTTGTAGGCCGCCATCGTGCGGCAATAGGCGGGAGTGATCATTGGGCTCCCTCGCTTTGGTTTGCCGTTTGCCGGATGGCGGCCCGAAGGGCCGACCGGGCCTTCTCATAGCGGCCGAACAAGGCCGTTTTGACCGCTTTCGGCGCTCGATCGGGGTGGCCCGAATCGAATGGGGGCTCGGGATCATACTCGAGGCCGAGCTGGATCGTGCGGGCCGCTTCCTCGCCGGCAATTTCCGCTGCGACGCTCAGCCCGAAATCGATGCCTGCCGTGACGCCTCCTGCGGTGATCAAGTTGCCGTCTCTTACAATCCTTGCCTTCTCGTATGTGGCTCCGAAAAGAGACAAGAGATCTGTGTAGGCCCAATGAGTCGCTACTCGTCGGCCTTGGAGCAGGCCGGCAGCGCCAAGAACGAACGCGCCGGTGCAAACGGAGGTGACATACTTTGCGCTACTCGCCCGCAGGCGCACGAAATCGAGGGTCTCGCGGTCGCCGATCGCCCCAACGACGCCGCTCACTCCTCCGGGAATGCAGATCAGATCAAGGGGCGGACAATCCGCGAAAGTGTGCGTCGGCACGAGGCTGAGCCCGCAATCGCTGGGCACGGGAGCCATCGATTTTGCGACGATGCGAGTCGCGGCTCCCGGCAGTCTGGCGAGGACCTGCAAAGGGCCTGTAAAGTCAAGCTGCGTCAGATCGCGGAAGATGACAAAGCCGATATTGAAGTTTGACATGCCAGGTCGTCCCTCGTCTCGGAAAGCGAGCGGAACTCGTTCGGCGGCATAGATAAGTCCAAAATTGCCGCTTTGTGAGGCTGCGGGAGGGCGTGGCCCCCTCAAAACCAGCTCCCGCAACGCGAAGGCACACAAAAAATCCGAGCCCCGTCCGGGGCTCGGACTGTTTCACCGGGGCAGAATGGTTCTGCGGCTCAGCGGGCGACCTGCGCCTTGAGGGCGGCGATCTCGGCCTCGCTGCGCAGCGTCATCGCGCCCATCTGGCTGTCCCGATAGAGCGGCACGATCACCTTGGTCACGCCGTCGCGCTCAAGCAGCGACACGTGGCGAACTTCCGTCCCGCGGAGCGGGTAGTCGAAGAACGTCCACTCGGACTTCTCCGGATTGTACCGGGCGAGCCGATCGGTCGTCCACATATTGCTCCACACATTGTGATGCTGGTCCACCGCGATGTGATAGGGCTGATATGACGGATCCGGGAACGGGATGATGGTTGTCTGCAAGGTCTTGGTGTCGATCCTCGCGAGACTGGCGCCCCAGGAATTGCCGACCCACAGCACGTCGGCGTTCTTGTCGGTGCCCATGCGCCGCGGACCTTGCGACCACGGCAGCGGGTTGCCGTTGGTGAGCTGGTCAAAGCTGTCATAGAACGCCTTGGACGATGCCGGAAGGCGGGCGACCTCATCCTTGAGCGAGGGCAGCGTGACTTCCGAGGTCGAGTGGGTAGCGACTTCGGCCCGGCCGATGGTATCGAAGGCCATCTGCGCCCACCAGCCATTGCCATCGCGGTCGCCCGCGGCGCCATAAGTGCTGTTGGTGCCTTTGGCGTTCCGGAACGGAGTCTTCGACTTGAAGTCGGTGAACTTTTCGGTCACCGGATCGAACATCACCACGCCGTCCGGAGCCGAGGCCCAGATCTTGCCCTTGCCGTCGACGTCCATGGTTACGGCGCCGCCGAGCGGCGACATCGGAGGCGGCGTTTCATAGACGCTGATCTTCTCAGTCTTGGTCTCAAGCTTGCCGAGGCTGCGGCGGCCCGGATTGATGTCGAACCAAAGGTCGCCATTGGCGTCGCGGGTAATGCCGTGGGCGGTCGCGGCGCCCGAGCTGTCCCGCTTTTCGACCTTGAGGTATTTGACTTCGCCGGTCTTGCCGTCAACCTTGCCGATCGTGACCACCTTATTGGGAGCGTTGACGGTGTAGTAAAGGTTGCCGTCGAAATCCATGGCGCCGTCATGGGGCAGCTGACCGATCCTGGAAGTGACGCCTTGGCTCCAATCGGAACCGTCATTGGGGTTGTATTTGACGCCATGCGTGGCGATCCCGGTATCGGGGTTGAGCGGGACCTCATAAGTCTTCCATACGACACGCGCGGCTTCGCCGGTGGGCCGCGGTCGGTCCTTGAACTTCATCGAGGTTTCGCCGGGGCCGCGCGCGCGGGCGAGATAGGCTGCGAGTTCTTTCTGATTGAAGTTGATGATGGCGTTCGGCTTGCGGTCGGGGCTCGGATAGTTGGGGATGAACTTCATCAGGTTGATGACTTTGTTCCATCCGGCCTCGTCAAACTTGAATTGCAGGATATAGCCCGGCGTGTGGCAGCCGGTGCACTGATTGTGGAAGATGCGCTTGATGTTGGCGTCGGCCTCGGTTTCCTCCGGCAAGGCTGCGGCCAGCATCTCGGGAGGCATCTGGCGAATGCGCTCCTCAGGATCGGTGATCGCGGCGAGCTGGAAGTCCTGGTGCCTGGCGGCGGTGAGATCGACCGCGCCCTTGGCGGTCTTGAAGCCCAGCGTCTGCGCCCAGACCTGATATTTTCCGTCCGCCATCGCGGGGAAGAAATACTCGCCGTTCTGGTCCGTGTAGACGCTGGTCGTGATGGTCGAGCCTTCCTTTTTGGCGGAAACCAGCACGCCTTCGAGCTTCTGGCCGGAAGCTGAGGTGATCGAGCCGGTCAACAACTGGTCGGCCGAGGCGCTGCCGATGCCCCCAACCAGGAGAAGGCCCGCAACGCTGGCCAGCAATAGACCTCGCACATGGGTCATGGTGTTCCCTCCTTGATTCGGTCGCCCGCGGCGTCAGGGGCGCCGGGGCGATTCGATTGCGGTATCAACAAACACTGGGTGGTCGTGACGCGCTGCTAATTGCTTTTATGGTTTTTTCGTACCGCCGGGGCGGCTTTTCTCGCCGCCCTGTCCCATGAAAGTAAGCCAGCGCCGGCCGGATGGGAAGGGCCAGGGTGTGAAAGTCTTGGCTGGGGCCTGTTTGGTGAGGGAAGCGCCATCCGACATGGTGAACCGTATCTGCGTCGCGATCAGCAGAGACCGTATCCGACCCGGCGTGGGCTTCCGCTTGGGCGATGGTTCGAGGAATTGAAGCCGGCCGCTTCGGCGCAAGGCGGCATCCTCGCTCTTTCGGCCGCGACGGCGCGCGACCTGCTCGCCACGAAGCAAGAGCTTGCGGTGCTGCCTGGGGACGTTCCCCACGGCAACATCCTCAATTTCGGAGAGCACGGGTGGCTCGCAATCGACCCGAAGGGGCTCATAGGTGAGCGCTGTTTCGACTATGCCAACCTTTTCTGCAATCCCGACCATGAGACTGCGAGGGCGCCAAGCCGGCTTGCCCGGCAGATTGAGGTCGTGGCTGACGCTGCGGGACTTGAACGCAAGCGGCTGCTAAGGTGGGTTCTGGCGTGGGCCGGGCTTTCAGCGGTATGGCATATTGGCAATGGCGCGCCGCCTGACACGGCCCTCGTGGTGGCGGAGATCGCCGCCGCGCAATTGTATCTCTGACCGCGAGCAACCTCTGCCTTTCCCATCCGACTGCGAGCCATGCCCTAAATGAACAAGATCGCCCGTTTGATCGAACTGATTGCCTTCGGCAGCCGGTGGCTGGTCGTACCGTTCCTGTTCGGCCTGATCGCCGGGCTCGCCGCCCTCATCTTCAAATTCGCCATGAAGCTCGTCGAATTCGCGCTCCACGTCCAGGCCGCTGACTCGACGGAGACAATTACCGGCCTTCTCGGTCTCGTCGATCTCACCCTCACCGCGAACCTGGTCGTGATCGTCATCTGCTCGAGCTATGAAAACTTCGTCGCGCCGATCGACTACACCGAACACCCAGGCTGGCCGCCCGGTCTGGTGCGTATCGGATTCGCGGGACTCAAGCAGAAGCTGCTCGGCTCGATCGTCGCGATCGCGGCGGTCAACGTGCTGGAATGGTTTGCCGACATCGACCGGCAGGCCGACAGCGCGAAGCTCGTATGGGTGGTGGCAATTCTGCTGAGCTTCGCACTCACCATGCTGCTTCTCGCAATCGCGGATCGCGTCAGCGGCGAGGGCAGGCAGCACTAAGGCCGGGTCTCGCCAGCGTCACGGCAGTATCGCAAAGGCCCGCGCCGGAAAACCGAGGCCGTCCTTCACCTTCGGCCATGTCACCACGATGAGCGCGCCCCGGGCCGGCACCTGGTCGAGATTCGCCATGACCTCGATCTGGAAATGGCCATGCTGCAGGATATAGGTTTCCGACTCCATCTTCTCGGTGGTGTCGGTGTCCATAGACTCATGACCGATCGCCGTGACGCCGCGCTTCTCGATCAGGAACTTCACGGTTTCCAGCGACCAGGCCGGGAATTCGCTGCGCTTGAAGCGCTCCGGATTGGCGTCCCAGTCCTTGTACATGTCGGTGCGCAGCGCCGCGAAGGCGCCCTTGGGGACCCGTCCGTGAGCTTTTTCCCAGGCGAGAAGGTCGGCGACCGAGAAGGCGTGGTTCGGGTCTTTGGCGAGAAAGCGCGTGTCGTCCAGCACGACGAGCGGCAGGATCATCTCCTTCAGGGGGATCTTATCCATGGTGATGCCGTTCTCGGCGAAATGCGCCGGCGGGTCCACATGGGTACCGTACTGGCCGACCATTTCGTAGAAGGTGGCGCGGAAGCCGTCCTTCGGGATCGTATAGGGCTCATGGGTCTTCGGATCGGCCGCCGGCGTCATTTTGGCCTGACCGAAGCCTGACCAGACCGGCGTGTCGGGACCAAAACTGTGGGTGAGATCAACGAGTCTCTTTCCTGCGATCGTCCGATAGGCGCGGTCGAGGTCACTGGCGGCATTCGCGATCGAGGGCGCATTGATGCTAATGGCCACAGCAAGAAGAAGCGTCGCAAAATAGATGGACGCGGCACGAGACGACTTGGTATGAGGCGATTTGGCACGAGGCATCGGCGTCACTCCCCTGGTTCGCGAATGCCGATCTATAGCTGAGGCCGGCGCTGCGCGCGACCGCCGCGGAGTTAGCTGCGTTTTGCAAATGCTCTTTCAAATCTCGTGCTATACGGACCGCTGATATCGTCGTCCTGCGCTGCACCATGCACCACTTCACCTACCGGGCCCGCGTGCTTCACGCCGAAGATGTCTCCCTCGACCGCATTGCCGCTGATGTCGGCACGCCGTTCTACTGTTATTCCACCGCAACCCTGACGCGGCACTATAAGGTTTTCGCCGGCGCTTTCACGGACGTGCGGGCGCTCGTGTGCTACGCCATGAAGGCGAATTCCAACCAGGCAGTGGTCGCAACGCTGGCAAGGCTCGGCGCCGGAGCCGATGTGGTCTCGGGCGGGGAATTGGCGCGGGCTCTCGCGGCGGGCATCCCCCCGGATAAGATCATGTTCTCCGGCATCGGGAAGAGCGAGCGCGAACTTGCTGCAGCCGTCGACGCCGATATCCTGTGCGTGAACGTCGAATCCGAACCCGAACTCGAATTGCTCTCGCGGGTCGCCGCCCGGAAAGGCCGGCGGGCCGCCATTTCGCTGCGGGTCAATCCGGATGTGGACGCCAGAACCCACGCCAAGATCGCGACCGGCAAATCGGAAAACAAGTTCGGCATTCCAATCAGCCGCGCCCGCGAGATCTATGCTCATGCGGCCAAACTGCCGGGCGTGCGGGTCACTGGCGTCGACATGCATATCGGCAGCCAGATCACGGAACTGCAGCCTTTCGACGACGCCTTTGTGCTGTTATCCGAGTTCGTGCGCACGCTTCGCGCCGACGGGCACCGGATTGAACATGTCGATCTCGGCGGCGGCCTCGGCATTCCATATCGTCACGACAACGAGCCGCCGCCGGACCCTGCCGCCTATGCAGAGGTCGTCAAACGGGCGACGCGTTCGCTTGACTGCACGCTTATTTTCGAGCCGGGCCGCCTGATCGTCGGCAATGCCGGAATCATGGTGACGCGGGTGCTCTACGTGAAGCGCGGCGAGGCCAAGACCTTCATCATCGTTGACGCCGCCATGAACGATCTCATCAGGCCCACTCTCTATGACGCCCATCACGACATCATTCCGGTCACGGAGCCGGCGGCGGATGCTTCGCGCGTCGTCGCAGACGTGGTCGGGCCAGTGTGCGAGTCCGGGGATTTTCTCGCGCTGGACCGCGAAATGGTCGAGCCGGCGCCAGGCGATCTCCTCGCCGTGATGACGGCGGGCGCCTACGGGGCTGTGCAGGCCGGGACCTACAATACGCGGCCGCTGATCCCCGAAATTATGGTAAAGGGCGACCGTTTTGCCGTCGTGCGGCCCCGCGTCGAAGCCGCAGAGCTCATTAGCCGCGATCGCATACCGGATTGGGACCAGCCTTAACCGTCGGTTAAGCCACAACTTTAGGCGATCTGCGGGATTCACTGCGCGTTTATCGATGATTTGACGCGGTTGCCGATCAATTGACCGGAACTTTGCCCGCAGCCGTGCTATATTAGTCTTTGTGTTGGCGTTGTTCTGTGTGAGGATATTCGTTGAACTCTTGACAGATCTGGGAGACATCGCGTGACTGAGGCCAGCAGCGTCCATAATGCGTCGCGCCTGCCGGATGCAGGCGATGTTCTGGAGCGCGCGCTCCGCCGGGCTCGATGGACGATCTTCTGGGAGCGGCTCTGGCCGCCGATTGCGACGCTCGCCACCGCGGCCGGAATTTTCCTTGCCGTTTCGTGGCTCGGCCTCTGGCTGTGGCTGCCGGCGACGGGGCGCGCCGTCGCGCTGTGCGGCTTCGTTGTGCTGGCTGCGGTCGCGTGCGTGCCGCTGGTCCGCGTGCGCTTTCCCTCTCGCTATGACGGCCTGCGCAGGCTCGACCGTAACGCTGGTCTGCCCCATCGCCTGGCAACGACGATCGGGGACGAACTTGCGACGCCGAAGTCTGACCCCTGGTCAACGGCGCTCTGGCGCGCCCATGTCGAGCGCGCCCTGCTGGCGGCGCGCACCCTCAGAGCCGGCCGGCCGGCGCCTCGCCTCGACCTGTTCGATCCGGTCGCCGTACGCGCCCTCGTGCTGATGCTTGTAGTGACGACCTTCATTGCGGCCGGAGGCGACCGCTGGCGCCGCATCGCGGCGGCGTTCGATTGGCATGGCGTCGTGGTGCCGGCGAATTTCCGGCTCGATGCCTGGGTGTCGCCGCCGACCTACACCGCAAAGCCTCCTGTCATTCTGCCCGGTTTGCGGCCAGGCGAACGCGCCGAAACCTCGGTCGCCGCCGTCTCAGTCCCGGCCGGGAGCGTCCTGGTAATCCGGGCAAGCGGCAAGGTCCAATTCAACGTGGCGACGACCGGCGGGGTTGCTGAGGTACCCGCCGAGCAGCGTCCGCAGGCGCCGAGCGGCACTGAGGAACACCGCTACCTCATCAATGAGCGCGGCACTGCGACCGTGCGCGGCTTGGGCAATGAAGACCTCACCTATGCGTTCAACGCCATACCCGACAAGCCGCCGGCGATCGCGCTCACCAAGGATCCGGAGTCCCAGCCGAGCGGATCCCTGCAGCTTAACTACAAGATGGAAGACGATTACGGCGTGGTCGAAGCCAAGGCATTGTTCGCCCTTAAGAACGCGGCCGATGCTGCGAACGGCGGCAATGCCCCGGGACCGCACCCGCTTTTCGACCCGCCCGAGATGCAGTTGGTTCTCCCGCAAGCGCGGGTCAAGAACGGCGTCGGTCAGACCACCAAGGATCTGAGCGATCACCCCTGGGCCGGCGCCGAGGTCACGATGACGCTCACGGCGCGCGACGAGGCCAACAACGAAGGGACCAGCGCGCCGCATACCTTCCGTTTGCCGGAGCGTCCGTTCGTCAAGCAGCTTGCGCGCGCCGTCATCGAGCAGCGGCGCGAGCTGGCGATGGACGCCGAGAACCGGGACCGCGTGCTGATCGCCCTCGACGCGCTCGCCATGGCGCCGGAAAAATTCATGCCGGAGCTTGGTCAATACCTGGGTCTGCGGGCGCTGTACTGGCAGTTGGCGCAAGCCAAGAGCGACGACGATCTGCGCGAGGTGGTGAAGGAGATGTGGGCCTACGCCACCATGCTTGAGGACGGCAACATGTCGGACGCTGCGGCGCGCCTGCGCAACGCCGAGGAAGCGCTGCGCAACGCGCTCGAACGCGGCGCCAGCGACGAGGAGCTCAAGCGGCTCATGGACGAGTTGCGCGCCGCCATGAACCAGTTCCTCCAGGCGCTCGCCGAAGAGATGCGCAAGAACCCGCAGATGGCGCGCCCGCTCGATCCCAATACGCGCATGCTGCGGTCTCAGGACCTCAAGAGCCTGCTCGACCGCATGGAGCAGCTCGCCAAGTCCGGCAATCGCGACGCCGCCCGGCAGCTCCTCGATCAGCTCGCGCAGATGATGCAGAACCTGCAGATGGCGCGGCCGGGGCAGAATGGCCAGGATATGGATAACGACATGATGTCGATGCTCGATGAGCTCGGCGACATGATCCGCAAGCAGCAGCAGTTGCGCGACAAGACCTTCCGTCAGGGCCAGGACCAGCGCCGCGGTCAGCGAGGACAGCGCGGTCAGCAGGGTCAGCAAGGGCAACAACAGGGCGATCCGAACGCCTTCAGCGAGCTGCGCGAGAGCCAGCAGGCGCTTCGCGAGCAATTGAGAAAGTTCCTCGAAGAGATGAAGAAGCGCGGCCTTGGCCAGAACCAGAAGGGTCAGGAGGGACAACAGGGCGGCCAGCCAGGTCAGCAGGGTCAGCAGGGTCAGGATGGCGACGATCTGGCTGATGCCGACGGCGCGATGGGCGATGCGGAAAATGCGCTCGGCGAGGGCAATTCGGACCGCGCCATCGACGGCCAGGGCCGCGCCATCGACGCCATGCGCAGGGGCGCGCAGGGGTTGGCGCAGCAGCTTCAGCAGCAGATGGGGCAAGGGCCGGGACCCTACGGCCAGCCCGGCCGCCTTGGTCCGGCAAATCGCGCCGAACAGGAGACCGATCCGCTCGGCCGGCCTCTGCGAGGACGCGATTACGGCGACGACACCACCGTCAAGGTGCCGGGCGAGATCGATGCCCAGCGCGCACGCCGGATCCTCGAAGAACTTCGCCGTCGCTTCGGCGAAGCGTTCCGGCCACAGCTCGAACTCGACTACATCGAGCGCTTGCTGAAGGATTATTGAGCGCCAGAGCACGCAGCGCTTTGGGGGGAGCGCCGCCATGCACCGCAGCCGCTTATCTGTACGATCGTGCGCACTTTCGGCGGCGCTCGCGGGGGCGGCCGTTTATGCACGGCCGCCAGCGCCCGCAGATGCGCAGGACTGCCCGACCGCGCAATCAGGCAAGGGCGGGTTTGTGATCGAACGCGGCGGGCATATCGCGAGAGCAACGGCGCCGCGCACACGATTAAATACGACCGCATCTATCCGCTGAAACCTTGATTGCACGAGGAACTTCGCCGCCCTTCGGCGGAGCGTTCAGGCCGCCGCTCGAACTCCACAGCAGCATGTTCCGTTGTGATCGAATCGCCCCGTTGTCGTCATGTTGTCCGCGCTTGCCGTCGCTTGTCGCGGGCGTCCGCGGTCTTTCTTTCGGCCGATCAGGAAGCAACGTGGATGGGGGACAAGCCAGGCAAGCCCGGCACTGACTCCGAAATGGTTCTATATGAGCGGAAATCGCTGCAAATCGAGTGCTTGCTGAACATTTATTAATCTGGTCTGGCGCAGGCGTGATCTTCAAGCAATGCCGCGCGGTACTGCCGCACGCGGGCAACTGTATCGGCGGTATTGAGTTTCATGTTTGACATGGCTGGGGTGCGTGTCCTGACACTGGAATGAGCACCATGATAGGCAAGATGATGATCGGAGTGGCCGCCGTAGCGATTGTCTCGGTCGCAACAACGATGAGCGCATCCGCTCAACAAAAAAGGAAGATCACGGTGGCAATACCAAAGCAGGTGTGCGAGACGCTGACCGTGGACACTCAGAATTGGGGGACGCAGACTGTGCAACTTTGCGGGCCTCCCGGTGGACCTCGCGGGCAAGCGACCCTCAAAGCGCACCCGACGCAAAAGCGGATGACGCGCTGAGGGCCGGAAATATTGCTGGCGCGCTGCTGAGCGGACAGCAACCATGTGCGGCCGGACAAACTCTCCAGGCAACTCTCGCCGGAGGGCTTGTCTGGCTGCGGCCTCACAGAATGGCTCGCCCGCCGCTCAAGGGGGCGTCGTACCACCCCGGCAAATTCCCAGAACAACTCTCCAAAATGCTGCGTCAACCGCAGAGCCGCGGTTGCATCGCGATTGTTCTTGCTGCCACAGCATGTCTCGCCGCCGGCTCAATTCAATACAGGGGCGGCACCTGCCCGACCTTGAGAGGCCCGAGGAACGCCGCACCGTCATCGAAGCGGAGGGTGAGAGTGACGGCGCGCTGGCCTTCAAGCTCCGCTTGCTGGCCGCCCAGCGCGGCGGCGGCGAGCGCCGCGTTCACATCGGGTTTTGCGCCGTCGGCGGACGCCGTGCTGGCAGCGTTATCGCGGCCGCGCAAAACGTTGCCGAGCCCGGGAATCAACCGGTCGAGCGCCGGGGCAAAGCGGTTGAGGGTGTCTGGCCGCACGGCTTGGGCAAACGCGCGGTCGATGCCCAGCCACGGAATGATCTTGGTGAAATTGACCACGGTCAGCCGCACGTCGCCGGTTAGCGCGCCGTGCGCGGTGAGGCTCAGCGCGCCTGTTGCGGTGGCGATCAGATCGCCTTGCTGCAGCCGGGCATTGGTGATCTCGAGCCGGCCGCCGGCGGCCTGAATTTCGCGAAGTCGCTGCTCCCAAGGCTTCGGCGCAAGGTCGGAGGCCCCGCGCAGCACCGCAACGATAGACAGATCAGTGGAAGCCGAAACCAGCGGCCCGAAAGTTCCGAGCGCAGACACGAGCGCCGGCGCGGTCGCGCTCCTGAGGTCGAGCGCGAGATCGAGCGCCGGATGCCCAGGGGTCGATTCTGGCGCAAAGCGACCGTGGAATTCCAAATGCTCAGCGGCGGCGAGCGAGCCTCCCGTGGGCGCCGTTGCAAGGTTTGGCTTGTCGATGACGATTGAAAGACGCTCGGGGGCGCCCGGCGTCCCGCGCAGGCTTGCCTGTGCGAGCGTCCAATCGGCCGTCGCGGCCGGCGAACCGCCGAGCGGCGCCACGGTGAGCGGACCGACGATTTCTCCGATCACAAGAGTCGGGTCCCATACTTGCGCGACTGCCGCGATATTGTGCGCCCGGATCGAAAGCGCCGTCGCGCGATCATCCACGGAAGGCTCCGCGCATTCGACCTCGATGCGGAACGGGTAACCGCCAAATTTCGTTGTAGCGCAGCCGTAAACGCGCCCGGCATCGGCCTCGCGCGCGCGCCACGCCGTCATGGTGGCTTCGGCCGCGGTCGTTGACCAGTACCAGAAGGCTGACCAAATGAGGCCTAAGAGAACGAGTATCGCGGTAGGCAGGGCAATCAGCCATGACCGCGACTTTGAGGAACCGTCCTGCGTCTTCACGCTATCTCCTCGCTGCCGTCACAGATGTTCTAATCGGATCTTGCGTCGCCCCTCTCCGCCTGTTAGCGAACCCGCCTTGCCATATCACAGCCGCCAGTCATGCACCTTCCTCAGTCTCCCGCCAATGAAGATCTTTGGGTGTTTGGTTACGGATCGCTCATGTGGCGGCCGGATTTCCCGTACCTTGAACGTGTCCCGGCGCGCCTCATCGGCTTGCACCGGGCGCTGTGCGTGTACTCGCTCGTTCATCGCGGCACGCCTGAGAAGCCCGGCCTCGTGCTTGGCCTCGATCGTGGCGGCGCCTGCCGCGGCATCGCCTATCGGGTGTCGGCAGTGGACCGCGGCGCCACCCTTGCGTATTTGCGGGACCGCGAACAGGTCACCTCCGTTTACCTTGAAGCGCTGCGTCGCATCACGCTCGCAGCTTCGCCGCCGCGCGACGTGACTGCCCTCGTCTTTCTGGTCGACCGCAGCCATCCCCAATATGCCGGACGCCTCAGCATTGAGCATCAGGTTCATCTGGTACGTCAGGGACATGGCCGATCCGGGGCGAATCTAGATTACGTTTTGTCCACTATTGCGGAAATCGAGGCGCAAGGCTGCCGGGATTCCAACCTGCACGCGATTGCGGAGCGACTTAAGGGAGGGCATGAGGCGCACGCAACTGTGCCGATCCCGGCGCCCTTTGCGAAAGTCCATCCCGACCCTGTCGGATAATGGACTTCGCTGTCCACTCCAAAGGGGAATAAATGTAGGACGACAGGCGGGCCACCCGAAGGGGCGACCGCAAGGGTCGTTGCAAAGGCGTCAGGTGAGATTAAGGATCGACGTTGCGACGGACTCCTCCTCTCCTCTTTGCGGAGGAGGGAGCGGCGAGAGTTCGGCCACCGCTTAACCTAACGCCTGTGAGGGTCGCCCCTGCAAACGTCTGAGCGGCCCACATCACTCCGCCTTGATCCCGGCTCTCGCCACCAGCTCGCGCACGGCCGGCACTTCTGCCGCAACCCGTGCGCCCAGCTCCTCGGGCGTACCGGCGACGATTTCGAAGCCGGCCTTGCGCGCCTGCTCGCGCGCTTGCGGATTGGCGAATGCGGCACGGCTTTCCTTAACGAGTCTCGCCACGATGTCGGGAGGCGTTCCGGCCGGTGCGAAAAGCGCATTGAATGTGTCGGACACGAAATTCGGATACCCGGATTCGATCATCGTCGGCACGTCCGGCAACGAGAACCAGCGCTGTGCGCCGGTGACCGCGAGCGCGCGCAATTGGCCGTCCTTGATCAGCGGCTCTGCCGGCGGCAACGCGACTGAGCCAACCTGCGCGGTGCCTTCCAGCACCGCGAGCGTTGCAGGGCCAGCGCCGCGATACGGCACGTGCACCATCTGGATGCCGGCGCGCAGCTTGAGCAGTTCGCCCGTCAGATGCGACTTGGTCCCGGCGCCAGGGCTCGAGTAATTGAACTGGTCGGGCTTTGCCTTCGCCTGCGCGACCAGATCGGCAAGAGTCTTGATGGTCGAACTCGACTTCACGATCAGGACATTGGGAGCGTTGACGAGTTCTGAGATCGGCGCGAAGTCGCGGAACGGGTCGTAGGGCAGATTCTTGAACAGCGCCGGATTGACCGCAATCGACGTGGACGTCAGCAGCAGGGTGTAGCCGTCCGGCGCTGCATGCGCGGCCACGCCCATGCCGGTATTGCCGGCAGCGCCCGCGCGGTTGTCGATGATAATGGGCTGGCCAAGCGACATGTGCAGCGAGGTCGCCAGGATGCGGGCGATGATGTCGGTCGGCCCGCCCGGAGCAAAGGGCACGATCAGCGTGATCGACCGCTCCGGCCACGCGGCCTCGGCGGGGGAGACAACGCTCCACGCCAATACCGCGACTATGGCAGCGAAAAACGAGCCGGTCACCTTCCCCTGGACGGCGGCCCGAGCGGGCCGCACTGTCCGATTTCGCACCGCAGCTATGCTCATGGCGATCTCTGATCCTGCAAAGCTTCC
The DNA here is from genome assembly GCA_021323775.1 of Hyphomicrobiales bacterium. Classification (GTDB taxonomy): domain Bacteria; phylum Pseudomonadota; class Alphaproteobacteria; order Rhizobiales; family Xanthobacteraceae; genus JAJPKK01. The sequence continues at coordinate 31,261 of JAJPKK010000114.1, read as the reverse complement.
TCGGCGCCGCGACTTGCGCTGCCCCGCAACAGCGAACCCGCAATATCGCTCAGCGCCGGCTGACGCAGTGCCGTGAACGGAAGCGGCCGCGTGGCTTCAATAGCGGCAAGGCCGAGCCGCGCCGTCAGCAGGCCATTGAGCACGCCCTCGCCGAGCCGGGCTGAGAGCTTGGCGGCGACGCCGTGGCCGATCATCTGCTGGATCAGGCTGTCGCTTGCCGCCATGCCGCCCGTCAGCGCGATGTGCGACACGGCATGGCGCATCACCTTGATGAGCCCGAGCGTGCCCGGACGCCCGCCGTAGAGGAGGGCCAGCCGCCGCACCAGCCCAAGAGCGGTCAGCAAAACGAAGAGCATGTCGACGGCCGCGCGCGGGCTCAAGGCGGTCACGACCGACACGCGCTTGGCCGCGGCGGCGACCAGACGCCTTGCCTCGGCGTCAATTGGCGCCATCAGTTCGCGCTCGCTCAGGCGAATGAGGTCGCGGCCGTCGATAATGTCGCCGAGATGGCTTTCGAGCCGCGCCCGGGCGCGGGCCAGGCGCGGCATGCGCCGTGTTAACGCAATGAGGTCACGACCGAGCGCACGGCCGGCCGCGCGATCGTCGCTTACGAGGATTGCGGCGGCGCGCTGCCGCAAGGTGTCGATGGTGGCAAGCCTCAAGAGGCTGAGAGCTTCCCGCGTCACGATTGCGAGAAGCGCCACGGCCGCAACGGCGGCCAGCGCGGCGCCAATGCCGCCGAGCCACGCCGCGCGATTGAGGAGATCCTCGACCAGGTTCGCAATCCCGAGGCCGGTCGCCAGCAACAGGAGGCCCGCAGCCGACACCCAGAACATGCCGGCCCACGGCAGGCGCCGGCGTTGCGGCGGCACAAGGGGCAGGCGCTCAGTCTCGGTTGCCGGCGCGGCCGCCGCCCCACCATCCCCCGCCCCCCTCGCTAACCCTCCCCCGCTTGCGGGGGAGGGACGGGTGAGGGAAGCAGGAGGGTGGGGTGAAGGCGCCGCGATGCGGCGCGGCGCCTCCGACGGCGTCACGACAATGCCGGGATCGTCGAGCCGGAATACCGCAGGCTTGTGGGGACGGTTCATGTGAGCCGGTCTCCGATCAAGAATTGTAGCGCACGGTCAAGCCGAATATGGGGCAACGCGGGCACGCCGTCACCCGTTGTTTCAAGCGGCGGCGGACGAAAGGCCACGAAGCGGAAATCGGCTTCTTCCGCGCGCGCCGCCGCGAGGCCGCGGAAGGGCGCGGCGCCAGGCGCGAAAAGGGCCTCCGGATCGCTCGGAAGCTCGCCCGGAAACACGGCAACCTCGGTCATCCGGTCGAGCATCTTGCCGTCGGGGCCGTTGCGGTTGCCGCCGGCCGAATCCCCGTCAGGCATCGGAACCCCGACAATGCAGGGAAGCGCTGCGCCGCCCCGCCGCACCTGCGCTTCGCGCGTGGCCCGCACCGCCGCCAGCGCAATCACATCCACGTCGGCGCCGGCCACGTAGGCGCGCGCGATGGCGCGCTCGACCATGCGGCGAAGGATGGCTTCCAGCCGGTCATGGCTCGTATGGTGAAGGTGATCCGCTTTGGTGGCAGCGAACAGGATGCGGTCGGCGCGCGGCCGAAGCAGAGCACTCAAGAAGTTCCGACGCCCGGCCTCGAAGCAATCGAGCAGCGACCGGAATGTATCCTGGAGTTCGCTCACCGCTTCTGGCCCGGCGTTGAAAGCGGCGAGAGCGTCGATAAGGACGATCTGGCGGTCAAGCCGGGCGAAATGGTCGCGGAAGAACGGCCGCACCACGAAGTCTTTATAAGCCTCGTAGCGTCGCCGCATCATCGCCCATAACGAGCCGGCAGGCGGGGCATCGTTGGGCGCGACGTCCAGCGGGGCGAACGTCAGCGCCGGGGACCCGGCGAGATCGCCCGGCATGAGGAAACGGCCCGGCGGCAACATGGTCATGCCGTAGCGTTCTTGGCGGCAGGCGGCGAGGTATTCGGTGAACAGCCGCGCCGCGTCGATGGCTGCGCCCTCCTCTGCCTGGCCCGTCACATCAAGCGTCGCCAAATGCGCGAGCCACGGCTTGGCGAGTTGCGCGCGCGGCGCGCGGCGTGACAGCTCCAGGGTCTCAGCCGACCACGTCTCGAAGCTTTTCGAGAGCAGCGGCAAGTCGAGCAGCCATTCGCCCGGGTAGTCAACCATGTCGAGCGTAAGCTCACGCATGGCGCCGGACCGTGACTGATACTCAATGACAAGACGCAATTCGCTGATCTGGCGGGTCGATTCGGGCCACACCCGATCCGCCACCAGGGCCTGAACGTGGCTCTCATAGTCGAAACGCGGCACAGCGTCGTCCGGCTGGGGCGCGAGCCGCGCCCGCGCGATACGCCCCTCCGACAGCGCCTCGAAAACTGGGAAACGCCCGCTGCGCACCAGCCCATGCACCAACGCGGTGATGAAGACTGTTTTCCCGGCCCGCGACAGGCCGGTAATGCCCAGCCGCACCGTGGGATTGATCAGGCCCTCGCCGTATTCCATGACGGAGCGCGCGGCAAGGCGGGCCTGTTCGATGAGGTCGGAAAGGGTCAGGGCCACGGTTTAGCCGATGTGGACAGTGGGGCGGAACGAGCCAAGGTCCTCGGATCCTTGTGGATCCTTCAAAGCGAGACGATCATTGTGATATACGGCAAAATATGGATAGCCAGGAAATCCTCGACCGTCTCCGCGAAAACGAAGCGGCGCTGCGAGCACGCGGTGTAACTCACGTTGCCTTGTTTGGCTCTCGCGCGCGCGGCGATAACCGGCCTGACAGCGACATCGACCTTATGGTTGAGATCGCGCCGGAGATCGTGCAGGATATATATGACTACGTGAGGTTGAAAAGTTTTGTTGCTGCACTCTTTCCGGGTCCTGTCGACGTGGTCGATCGCAACGCGCTCAAGCCTTATGTGCGGCCCCCCGCAGACGACGCCTTGTATGCCTTCTAAGTTCTCGGCCCCGGAGAAACGGCTTCTACATATCCGCGATAATATCCACCTTGCCCGCAAGTTCGTAGAGGGGCTCGATTATGAGGCGTTTCGCGACAATGATCTGGTTTTTTACGCAGTCACTCGCTGTCTCGAAATTATCTCTGAGGCGTCGCGGCGGCTCCCGGATGACATGAAGGCTCGTCACCCGGGCATCCCATGGGTGGAGATGGCTGGGGCAGGGAACGTCTATCGCCACGATTACGAGGACGTGCAACAACGCCTCGTGTGGGGCACCGTGCACAGGCGCTTTCCCGCGTTGTTGGCGGCTGTCGAATTTGAGCTCGCACGCTTGGGCCCGCCTGGACGCACACAATCCAAAGACGACGAGTGAATGCGCCGTCTTTGGATTAACAAACCTCAATGCACCGACGCCGCCTGCTTCGCGTTCGGCGGGAAGGCCGGGTTGGTCTCGGTGCCGCGAAGGAGCGCGAGGGCGGTCTGCAGCGCCTTGTCGTCCTTCTCGTCCCGCGGAACGTAGGACTGCGAGCCGGTCTGCTCCTCGCCCTCCGCCTTGAGGTGGCCAGGCAGACTGGCTTCACTGCGGGTTTGCGGCTGCCGGTCCGTGACCTCTTTCGGCACATCCTGGAGCACCTCGATGTCCGGCGCGATGCCCTGCGCCTGTATCGAGCGTCCTGACGGCGTGTAATAGCGAGCCGTGGTCAGCCGCAGCGCGCCGTTGCCCGGGCCCAGCGGGATGATGGTCTGCACCGACGCCTTGCCGAATGTTCGCGACCCGACGATGGTCGCGCGCTTCTGGTCCTGCAAAGCGCCGGCAACGATTTCCGAGGCGGATGCCGACCCGCCGTTGATCAGCACGATCAGCGGCTTGCCGTCGACAAGATCGCCGGGCACAGCATTGAACCGCTGCACATGGTCGGAATCGCGTCCGCGGATCGAGACGATCTCGCCGCTCTCCAGAAACGCTCCCGCCACCCGCACCGCCTGATCCAGCAGGCCGCCCGGATTGTTGCGCAGGTCGAGGATGTAGCCCTTGAGCTGGTCCGGCGGGATCTTCGCCTGGATGGCCTGCACCGCCTGCTTGAGATCGTCCGCGACACGACCGGTAAACTGGGTGAGGCGGATGTAGCCGACGTCATTTCCTTCGACCTGCTGGCGGACCGCGCTGACCTTGATGATTTCGCGCACCAGGGTCAAATTGAGCGGCGCATCCTTGCCCTTGCGTATGATTTCCAGGCGAACCTCGGTGCCGGGGTTGCCCCGCATCTTCTCCACCGCCTGGGTCAAGGTCATACCTTTGACCGGCGCGCCGTCGACCTGGTTGATGACGTCGCCCGCCAGAATTCCAGCCCTCGCGGCGGGCGTATCGTCAATCGGAGACACCACCTTGAGGACACCGTCCTCCATGTTGACCTGCATGCCCAGGCCGCCGAATTGGCCGCTGGTCGTCGCCTGCATATCGCGATAGCTCTTCGCATCCATGTAGCTCGAATGCGGGTCCAGCGACTTGACAATTCCGTCAATCGCTGCGGTGAGGAGCTTTTGGTCGTCAGGCTTGTCGACGTAGTCGGAACGCACGATGTCCAGCACTTTGCCGAGCACTTCGAGCTGCCGGCTGGTCTCAGCGCTCACCGTCGTCCCGCGCGGCCCGCCCTGGGGAAATCCCGGACCGAGACCAAACGCGAGCAAAGCGGCGCCCGTAGCCGCCCCGACTACAATCTTGCGAAACCACGACATAGCGACTTCCTTTTCTGGCGACGAGCAGTACGCCGGATGCGCGTTTGCCCATCGTTTTCGACCCGTTTCGGATCGGTTCTCTTTATTTAATTATTAATTATGCGCTTCCATCAATCGTGGCAAACTTGTCCGGGCTTCACGATATCGTGTGTCCGACGGCAGGCCGCCCAAGATTGGTCCGGCCGTGGTCAGCCATCGAAACCTTAACTTGGCCGTGCTAAGCGATTGTAGATTGTAGGGTGGTAACGAGAAGCGCGCCCGCCGCTGCCCTCCCTCCCCGCTTGCCGGGGAGGATAGGGAAGGGGGACGGGGCGCACCTTTGCGCACCCCACCCATTCAGAATGCCGCCGGAAGCGATGAACCGCACGCCATCCATTGACGCCCAGACGCGCGCTGACGGCCTGATCGGTGCGTTTGTGGACGCCGGCTATGCGCGGGTGTCGCCCGCGATCCTGCAGCCCGCCGAGCCTTTCTTCGACCTGTCCGGCGAGGACATGCGCCGGCACATGTATCTCGTCACCGACACGGCGGGACGCGAATTCTGTCTGCGGCCGGACCTCACCATCCCGGTGGCACGCGATTACCTTGCCTCTTCGCGAGCTCCCCAGCCAGCGAAGTTTTGCTATCTGGGGCCGGTGTTTCGCGACAGCGGCGCGGGGTCGGGCGAGTTCCTGCAAGCCGGCATTGAATCGTTTGGCCACGCCGACAGAGCGGCCGCCGACGCCGAGGCGCTCGCCCTTGGCATCGAGGCCACTGCCCAATACGGCCTGGCCACGCCCGGGATCGTGATCGGCGATGTGGCGCTGTTTGCGGCCCTGATCGCCGCGCTCGATCTTCCGCCAGCCTGGAAGCGCCGGCTGCTCAAGGATTTCAACCGCAAGGCGACGCTCGCCCAGGACCTCGAACGCTTGACGCCCACCAGTCGTCAGAAGCGAAATGAGTACCAGGGCGTCCTCGCGGCGCTCGCCAACGCACATCCGAAGGCTGCCCACGCGCTGGTCACGGACCTCTTGTCGATAGCCGGCAAAAGCGCGGTCGGCGGACGCAGCATTGGGGAGATCGCTGACCGCTTCGTGGAACAAGCTGAGCTCGGCGCCTCGAATGCTTTGCCGGAGGAAACCTGCGCCCTGCTTGCACGCTTCCTTGCCGTTGAGGGCACGCCGTCCGAGGGCGCAGCGGCCCTGCGGGGGCTTGCGGCAGAAGCCGGCATCTCGCTGGCGCCGGCCCTGGAGCTGTTTGAAAGCCGTATCGTGCTGCTGGCTCGCCGTGGCGTGGACGTGGATCGCATTCGGTTCGCCACGGCGTTCGGTCGCGGGGTCGATTACTACACCGGCTTCGTGTTTGAGCTATACGACCGGGCCGGCCGCGTCGACGGTCAACTGGTCGCCGGGGGGCGTTATGACGGCCTGCTCTCAAGGCTCGGCAGCCCCCAGCCTGTCGCGGCGGTCGGGTTTGCGGCGTGGATCGAACGGCTGGCAGCATTGGCGGCAGATATCGAGAAGGAGCGGTGAGCGTGCTCGTCTTCGCGGTTCCGGCCAAGGGTCGCTTGCAGCAGAACGCTGAGGCGTTTTTCGCCCGCGCCGGGCTTGAACTCATCAAGCCGCGCGGAGCGCGCGACTATCGCGGCGGCATTAAAGGCGTCGACGGCGTCGAGGTGGCGTTCCTTTCAGCCTCGGAAATCACCGATCAGCTCGCCGCCGGCGCAGTCCATTTCGGCATCACGGGTGAGGATCTGGTGCGGGAGATGATCCCGGACGCCGACCGCAAGGTCGTGCTCGTGGAAGGGCTCGGGTTCGGCTACGCCAACGTTGTCGTCGCCGTGCCGGAGGCATGGATCGACGTGCGCGATATGGCGGACCTTGACGACGTGGCGATCTCGTTCCGCATGAGACACGACCGCCGTCTCCGCGTTGCCACCAAATACATCCATCTGACCCGGGTTTTTTTCTCCCGCCACGGCATCGTCGACTATCGCATCGTCGAGAGCGCCGGGGCGACGGAGGGTGCACCAGCCGCCGGCACCGCCGAACTCATCGTCGATATCACCACCACTGGAGCGACCCTTGCGGCCAACGGCCTCAAAGTGCTCGACGATGGCATGATATTGCGGTCACAGGCAAATCTTGTCGCCGCGCGCGGCGCCCCGTGGGGCAAGACGCAGCTTGAAGTGGCTCGGCTTGTCCTTGATCGGATCGCAGCGCACGCACGAGCGCAGCAGTTTCGTGAAGTGCGGACGCCGCGGTTTGCCGGCTGCAACGACGCGCTGCTCGCTCTCGCCAAGGACATGTTCGGCGTGCTGACGCCGTTCGGCTCCCCGGCGTCGCCGGGCATGCTGACGCTGCACTGCCCGCCCGACAGGGTTCATGATCTCGCAAGCTTCTTGCGCGAGCATGGCGCCGATACCGTCATCGTAGGCCAGATCGACTACGTGTTCAGCCGCCACAACCCGCTGTTTGCCAAATTGGCGGCGGCCGTCTGTAGCCCCGATTGAGCGCAAGCGGAAACCCGGCGCCGGCGGCCGCAGGCGAGGGCGATCCCCGATTTCGCGGCGTTTATCATCGGGCCGGCCGGAGGCCGGACCCGTGGGTCGTCCGAGCGCGCCGTCACCGCCCGGGCGCTACTTACGCCGCGGGCGGAATACAACGAAATGCGACATCGAAAAATTAACCATAAAGGCCGTCAGGATGGCGCAGCCCTTCGCCGGCAGCACCGGCATGAAATGCGCCGCAATGACCAGCGCTGTGGTGTTCGCGATGGCGCCAAGGACCCCCGAGGCCACGAACGCTCCATAGTCCCACCAGCGCAGCCGGCGGCCGGACTCGGCCGCAAAGGTGATAAAGGAATTCATCACATAGGAGCCGGACACGGCCACCACCCATGCGGTGACATTGGCAGTAACCAGCACCAGCGTGTCGCGGCTGGCGCAGGCGCACCATTGTGCCGCGGCGTCGAGGGAACGCAGCGCGGCCGCATCTGAACGCAAGTACGAGTAGGTCAGAAAGAATACGCTTGCATCCACAACAACGTTGATGACGCCGATCAGCGCGAAGCTGATAGCTTTGCGCAGCACGTCGAAATGCGGCTCAACCAATGCGGCGGCGCGAGGGAAGCTGGCCCGGAGGCGATCAATCGGAATCATGCACCCCCGCCTCGCAGCCTGGCCCCTGTCCCCTCCCTCCTCCGCCCGCGGCGCGGGAAGGGAGGCGCCACGGGCGCCGACAAGCGCGCGACGACATCGCGCCGCCCATAGGCTATGATGGTTTGTCGATGAGCCGCCCCCCGATGCCCTACTCTCGCCGGCTTGCAAGGGGGTAGGCTAGGGGCAGAGACGACGTGAAACCAATGAAACCTGACCAATACGACTCCCTGGGGCGACATAATATAGCGACTTCGAGGCACCGCAGCCCGGCGGGAGGCGCTGGCGCGGGGCTTTCCATTGTGGTGCCGGTATATAACGAGGCGGCCGGACTGGCGCAACTTCACGCCCGGATCACCGCGGTCGCCGCCGCGCTGCGCGACCGGCGCGGACTTGCGTGCGAAATCGTGTATGTGGACGATGGCAGTCGCGACACGTCACTTGATGTGGCGCTGGGCCTGCCCGCCACCGCCGCCGATGTCCAGGTGGTGTCGCTGTCGCGCAATTTCGGCAAGGAAGCAGCATTGCTCGCGGGCCTCGACCACGCCTCCCGCGGGGCCGTTTTGTTCATGGACGCCGATGGACAACACCCGCCGGCGATGATTGAAAAGCTCGTCGGACATTGGCTCGACGGCGGGTACGATGTCGTTTACACCGCCAAGGCGCATCGCGAAAACGAGCCGACGCTGCTGCGGCTCGCCGTCAAAGGCTTCTACTCGCTCATCAACTGGGGCGCACGCCAGAAGATCCCCGAGAACGCCGGCGACTTCCGCCTGCTGTCGCCGCGGGCCGCCGCGGCGTTGCGCCAGATGCCCGAACGTAATCGCTTCTTCAAAGGCCTCGCGAGCTGGATCGGGTTCCGCCAGTTCCGCGTCGACTACGAGCCTGCGCCGCGCATCCATGGACGCACAAGCTGGAGCGTGGGGTCGCTTGTCGGGCTTTCGGTCGAGGGCCTGACCTCCTTCTCGGTGGCGCCGCTGCGTCTTGCGAGTCTGCTTGGCAGCCTGTTGGCCGGCGCCGCCCTCGTCTTCAGCGCCTGGATTTTGATCGAGACGTTCGTCTACGAGCGCACCGTGCCGGGCTATCCCTCGATCATCATCGGGATCATGGTCATCGGCGGCGTTCAGCTCCTGATGATCGGCGTGATGGGCGAATATATCGGCAAGGTGCTTTCGGAGATCAAACGCCGGCCGGTGTATTTCGTCGCTGAACACAGCGTCAAACGCGCCGAGGACGAGAGCAGCACAGTTGATGAAGCGCGCAATGCCGCCGAATAGCTTCAGGGGAAGACGATGACAGCGCTGAAGCCGGCGCGGCGGCTGCGCAAATTGTGGTTATGTGCCGATGACTACGGCATCTCACCCGCCGTCAATCGCGCGATCCTCGATCTCATCGGGCGGGGCCGGATCAACGCCGCCTCCGTCATGGTGACGACGCCGGCCTTTTCGGCCTCCGCAGCGCAAGAACTTTCCGATTTTGCCGGATCGAACCGCGCCGCCATCGGGCTGCACTTTACCCTGACGGCGCCGTTCCGGCCGGCGGCGCGCACCTACCGCCCGCTCGCGAGAGACGGCGCTTTTCTTAGCCTCGTCGGCACATTCGCGCTGGGATTAGGGCGGCGGCTCGATCCTGATGCGCTCACGGCTGAAGTCGAGCACCAGTTCGCGGCGTTCCGGGCGGCCTTCGGGCGCTCGCCGGATTTCGTCGACGGCCACCAGCACGTCCACCTGTTGCCGCAGGTAAGCGATGCGGTGCTCGCCGCGATAAAGCGGACGGCGCCCGGAGCGTGGATCCGGCAATGCGGACGCGCGGCGCCGCTGTGGCGGCGCTTCGGCGACCCCAAGGGACTCGTGCTCGATTTTCTGAGCGTTCGCCTGCGCAGGCGCTGCGCGGCATCCGGCGTGCATACCAATCCGGCATTCGCCGGCACCTACGATTTCAGGCGCAACACCGCTTTCGATGCGCTGTTCCGATCGTTTCTGCAGGGTCTGCCCGATGGCGGTTTGGTGATGTGCCATCCGGGCTTCGTGGACGCCGAATTGCGGCGGCTCGATGCGTTTACCGCCATGCGCGAGCGCGAGCATGCGTTCTTCGGCGGCGAGCAGTTTGCGGCGCTGCTCGCGGCGGAGGGGTTTGAGCTTGCTCGGCTCTCGCCGGAAAGCAGATTCGACATCCAGCGATCGTTGCTGTCATGACCGGTCCAACAAAGGGAGGGACTCATGTGCAGTCGGTCTGTGCGGTCTGTGCGTTCTCCGCGTCGGTTCTCTGCCAGCGTCATCCTGTTCGTCTTTGCTGCGGCTGGGGCATTTGCTGCCCCTGCTATGGCCGCGGAGGCCGGTTCTGGCATTCCGGATCTCCTGGGCCAATGGGGACGGGACATGCTGTTTTTCGAACCGCCTTCCTCCGGACCCGGCCCTGTTGTCAGGGCTGACCGTAAGCCCGACGGCGCCATCACTGTGCGGGACCCATGCTGTACCATTGTGCAGCGGTGGCTTGGCGATCACACCAACCCGATCCTGAAACCCGAGGCCGCAGCGGCCGTCAAGAAGCTCGGCGACCTGTCCCTTGAGGGCACGGTCACGCCGGATGCACATAACACCTGCTGGCCCGAGCCCCCGCCCTATGTCATGGGGCTGCATTTCGGGATGCAGATTCTACAGCTCCGGGACGAGGTGACGCTGGTCTACCTGCTGCACAATACCGTGCGCCACGTCCGCCTGAACGCGCAACATCCCGACAACCTGACGCCTAGCTGGCAGGGCCACTCGGTCGGCTGGTATGAGGGCGACACGCTGGTGATCGATACGGTCGGCATCAAGGTCGCGCCGCTCTCGATGGTCGATGCTTTTGGCACTCCCCACACCAAGGCGCTGCACGTCGTCGAGCGCTACCGCCTGATCGACGGCGAGGCCGCCGCGGAAGCCCAGCGCAAACACGGCGCCATATACCGGCCCACTCCCCCTTACGGGCGCGGCCCCATCGACCCGGATCCTGCGAAGAAGGGGCTCCAAGTCGATTTCACGGTGGAGGACGAAGGAGTCTTCACCACGCCCTGGTCAGGACGCGTCACCTATCGGCGTCTCATCGGCACTTGGCCGGAAGCAATGTGCGCCGAGAACCCATATTTTTTCGGCATGGACGCCGCGATGCCCACAGCGGCCACGCCGGACTTCTGAACAGAGGGATAGCGTCGGTCACTCCTCATTGATGAACTGTTTCGCTGCCGCGACCGCCCTCGCGCCGAGATCCTCGTGCCCGCCGCCGACAATGCGCACGAAACGTTTTGGCGCCCGGATCAGTCCATAGAGGCGCTCGCCGAGCGTCACGGGAACGATAACATCGTTGTCGCCGTGTACGATGAGCACCGGCGCCGTGACTTTGCCGATGCGCAGGTCCGACCGGAACTGGTCCTTCATCAAGAGCCGCACTGGCACGAACCAGTAGTGCCATGCTGCGACAGCGGCAGCCGATGTGAATGGAGCTTCAAGCACCACGCGCCCGACCGGTTTTTCGGCTGCCAGCCTGATCGCGAGTGCTGAGCCGAGCGATTCGCCCCAGAGGATGATGCGCCCGGCTCCATAGCGCGCGGCGGCGAACGAATAGGCTGCCGCGGCATCCGCAGCAAGGCCCGCCTCGGTCGGCTGCCCGCTTGAGCCGCCGTAGCCGCGATAGCTCAGTGCGACAAGCCCGCTGCCATCGGCATTGAGCGCGCGAAAGCGCTCGACGCGCCAGCCCAGCGAGCCGCCGTTTCCGTGCAGATAAAGAAAGACGGGCCGGCCCTCTTGCGGGGCCACGTGCCAGACGATCACGCGCTCCCCATCTGTGGTGTCGAGCACCGCCTCGTCCGCCTCCGGCAGGCCCGCCGCTGCCGGTGTCGTCCGCTGGGGTTCGGGGAAATATTGAAGCGAGCGCTGAGTCACATACAGCAGCACGACGAACCCGCCGTAGAGGACGATCACCGCGAAGAGCAATTTCAGCATCATCGGAGACCTGCGGCCGATTAGAGCGGATTCCGCTCAGGTAAAGCGCCTGGCGCCTTCACTACAGTAGTGGTGACCGGGGTCGTCCGGGCCAGCTCGACTATTTCCGCCCCCTATTACCTCCTCGAACGGGGAGGATGGGAACCGGCAGTCGCCGGGACGAGGCGCGGAGAGGACGCGGCCATTGTAGAACAATTTCAAAAGCGTGCGTTGATCCAGGCCGCAATGTAGTCGAACAGATTCTTGACTGTGTTGGAGTACTGACCGGCGCTCGCGGCGCAGGCCTGGCAGGGCGTGAAGCCATGGGTGGCGCCCTCGATCACGACGAAATCCTTGTCTTTGCTGTGCGCCAGGTCGTATTGGCGCTCATTGTCGCGAATGAAATAGTGCGCCCCCATCGCGGCGAACAGCACGGGGGCCGAGATCGACTGGACCGCACAGATCGTCGAATTGTTGGTCGAACAATAATCGATGTCATCGACCGCATTTCCGGCTCGTACGGCCTGGGCGCTCAGGAACGAGCGCAGCGTGAACACCTTGGTGCCGGAACGGAAGGAAAGGTTGCGGCGCGCTATGCTCGGGTCAGCAACAAAGACGCTCTTGACGATCTGCATTGTTATCGTCCCGTCGTTGCGCAGCAGCTTGACCGGACGCGATGTGCTGTTGATCGCGGCGATATCGGGTTCGGCGACGAATAGCCGCGCGTCGGCGCCAGCGCCAGCGCCCGGATTGCCGCCGCGCGGGATGATCATGATGTCGTCGTCCGGATATGGATAAGCATTGCGCTTGATGCGGTCGAGCTTGTCGCGGGCAATGTCAATGAGCCGGTTCATGCGCTCGGCCTGCGCCTTGAAATAGCGCGCCTGGAATTCTTCAGAATAGTGAGACGGTCCGTCGGGATTGAAGCCGTTCTTCGGGTCGAACATGTCGAGCGCGGCGACCGGAGGCGCATCCGGGGGATTGTTTTCGTTCGCTACCGCCGGATTGAGGCTGCGCAACAGATTGATCGCGTTGCCCGGATGCGCGTCGGCGAACACGATGCCATCCGCCGGGATGAGGCCGGCGAGATCGTCGGCACATTGGGTGAGCTTGTTTGCGCCCTTGCAATAAGCCGGCCCGTTCTCAGCGACCGCCTGATAAAACGACATCAGGGGGCCGCCGACGCTGTGGGCGAACAGCACAACCTTCGTAACGCGCGGCTGCCGGCGCAGGAATTCAACGCCCGCTTTCACGTCAAGCGGCAGCTTCTCGAAATCGACCAGCGCTTCGTTGTTTTCGTAGCGCGTGTTCATGCAGAGCAAGAGGAAGCCGCGGCTCGACAGCTCGGCGCATGCGCGATGATTGAGGAAGTTCGCGGTGCGGTGCATGACGAGAATGCCGACATGCGGCGCCGGACCGGAATCGGGCTTGTACAGCGCTCCCTTGCTGATGCCCTGAAATGCAATGAACTGCGGGCTCGACTGTGCGCGGGCCGAACTGACGGCAAGGCCCAAAACGATGGCGAGAGCGAGTGCGGTGCGCTGCATGGCCCCTCCGTGTTGATGCTTTCATGGCGCAAGCTTCGAGAGAGCTGCACGCACCCATCGAATATCTTCGGCAAGCGTTCGCCCGCACGGCTTCTGCTCTGCAACGGTGCCCGCTCTGAACGCCAGGAAGTTGATAGCACAGGCCGCATTGTATAGTCGAATACGATTGCGATCCACAAACCGGCCCACCGCGGGCTCATAAATGGCGAGAGCGGCGTCCAACGTGTCTTCTCGGCCGTCTCGCCCGACATCAAACAGCAGATACCGCGAGTCGCGGTCTGCCCACGCAGCATTGTCGTAGTCGAAGATGCCACTGACGCAACCGGATTTCGCCGGATTCCGCATCGAGCGCCAGATTGTGCAATCCGACGTCGCCGTGGATCAGAACGCGATCGTCCGCGCGCACCGGCGCCTGCTCGTAGAGTTCGATGACCTCTTCCATTGCGCGAATGAAGCCGTTGGTCGTCCACCACCATCGGAAGACGTTCGCGAATCTGATCGCCTTTCTCCGGACAACGGACCCGCTGCGGCAGGCAGCCGGCGGCGGACAACAATTGCGCCGCCGTTTCAGGGGTGAGCCTGGCAAAGAAATCAACCGTCGCGCTGCAATCCGCGCCTGTTCTGAGCGACCTCCTAAAGCCGATCGAATGGCGATCTGCCGAATTTTGGCCGCCCTTTTGCCATTAGCATTGTGTGAAGCATCGGACATAGGTTTTTCGCAGAGCCCTGCGAGGAACAATCCGCTCCGGTTGGGGTTCTCCAATGCCACCTCATCAGAAGCCGCCGGAAATGACCATCGTACTTCGCCAACGAAGGCTGAGCCTTCCGCGCGCCAGCATGACGCTTTGCATCGCCGCCATCGCGGCGCTGGGCGCCGAACGGGCCTCAGCCCAAGCCCAGACCTGTTTCCTGTTTTTCTGCCCTCCGGGCGCGCAGCCCGGCTGGCAAGGCGCCCCCGCGCCCGATCGGCAAGGCGAGCCAAATCGGCCATCCTTCAGCGGCGGGGACTTTTCATATTCGACGATTTATGCGGCGAGGAGCGGCGAACCTTTTCCGGTTCCAGCCCTGCGGTTGTCGGAGGTCGATCCGACCTATCTCCGTAAGTCGGTTTACTATCCCACCGACGAGCCGCCGGGCACGATCGTGATCGATCCACAGGCGCACTTTCTTTACCTGGTCGAGGGAGGGGGACGCGCGATTCGCTATGGTGTGGGCGTCGGCCGGAGCGGATTCGAATGGTCGGGCGTTGCGACCGTCCACAACAAGCAGGAATGGCCCGACTGGTATCCTCCCAAGGAGATGCTGGACCGCCAGCCTGAGCTCAGAAAAGTGATGAGCGAGCTGCAGAGCGGCATCGGCATGCACGGCGGTCCCGGCAACCCGCTCGGCGCCCGCGCCCTCTATCTCTGGCAGGGCAACAAGGACACGCTCTACCGCATTCACGGCACGGTCGAACCCTGGACGATCGGCAAGAGCGTCTCATCCGGATGCATTCGCATGATCAATCAGGATGTGATCGACCTCTATCAGCGCACGCCGGTCGGCGCCAGGGTGGTGGTGCTTCCGTCGCGTGCACGTGCAGCCGCAACGGCGTTTCGGCCATGACTTGACGGTGGTAAAGCGCGACGGTTTCGGTCGCTGGGTACCACTGCACCCGGCGAACGCCAGCCCCGCGAGACTCTTCGGCGAATCCGGTTCCCCTTCTGCATCGGCGGCGATAAGCTGCATCGGACCAATCGAAGAGGCCGACAATGCGACGACGCGAGTTCATCTCTGGACTGACCGCCGCGGCAATGTGGCCGCTGGCGGCGCGCGCGCAGCAACCGAGGACGCCGGTGGTCGGCCTGCTCAACGGCGTCGCATTTGAAGGGCCATACGCCAGTGCGATTGCGTCGATTCGACGGGGATTACAGGAAACCGGCCTTGTCGAAGGGCAAGACTTCGCCATCGAATACCGCGCCGCCGGCGGACGGTACGAGCGATTGCCGGATCTCGCGGCCGATCTTGTTCGCAGCCACGTCGCGGTGATCGTCGCGATCGGAGCTTCGATGCCGGCATTGGCGGACGCCGCCTCGTCAACTCCGATTGTTTTTGCGCTGGGGTCCGATGCCGTCGAAGTCGGCGTGCTGAACGGCCTCAACAGGCCAGAAGCCAGCATGACGGGCGCGAACTTCGCTTCGGCCGGACCCGCATCCGAGCGCCTGGCATTGCTGCTCGAACTAAGGCCCGGAGCGCCGTTGGTCGGCTATCTTGACAACTCGCGCTTGTCGGCGACCTTCGAAATCAACGTGGAAAACCTGACAACCGCCGCCCGTCTGAGGGGGCGGGACCTGGTTGTTTTCGATGCCGGCACCGACCAGGAAATCGAGACCGCGTTCACCCAGATGGCGCTCCAGCGCGTTCGCGCGCTCATTATTAGTCCCGACCCCTTTCTGACCGCCCGCCAGGAACAGATCATTGCGTTCGCGGCGCAGACCAGGCTCGCCACGATCTATCCCACACGAGGAGCTGTGATGCTCGGCGGCCTGATGAGTTACGGCGCTGTCACCAACGACATGTACCGGGCGGCCGGCATTTACGCGGGCCGGATTCTCAAGGGTGCGACGCCGGCCGAGTTGCCGATCATGCTTCCGACAAGGTTCGAGCTGGTCATCAACAACAAGACCGCGAGCGCCTTGCGCATCCCGGTGCCGCGGCGGCTGATCGCCCGCGCCGATGAGATCATCGATTAGCTTGCGGCGCATCGGACATCGCACGCAATCACGGCCCCAATTGGCTTTGCCCAATGTCGACGACCGCGACGTTGATCGCCTCGCGGCGATTGTTGCGCATGATTCCAAGCTTCACGTCATGGCCGACCCCGACCTCGTCCAGTTCGCTTGTCAGGTCAGAGAGACGCCGCACCGGCTTGTCGTTCACGGAGACGATGACGTCGCCCAAGGTGCCGGTGCGCATGTCGACGCCGCGCAAGCCGGCGCGCTCGGCCGGGGAGTTCGGAAGCGTCCGCAGGATCGGAATGCCTTCGACGCCAAGGCGCGTCGCGGCCTGCTCACTCACGGCGACGATCCCTATGCCCGGGGTCGGCACGTGGCCATTGGTGATGAGCTGAGGCACGACCCGGTTGACAACGTCGATCGGGATAGCGAATCCGATGCCGGCATTCGATCCGGACGGCGATATGATGGCGGTATTGACGCCAACCACGCGCCCGCTCGAATCGAGCAGGGGGCCCCCGGAATTGCCTGGATTCACCGCTGCGTCGGTCTGGATCACATTGGAAATCTGATGGCCCGAACTGGTCGGCAAGCGGCGATGCAGCGCGCTGATCACTCCGAAGGTGAGCGTTTGGTCGAGTCCGAAAGGATTGCCGATCGCGAAAGCGAATTGGCCGACTTTGAGATCGGCGGAGCTGCCAATGGCGACCGGCTTGGGCATCGCCTGGAAATTGCGGAGGCGGACGACCGCGAGATCATAGTTTGGCGCCGTGCCGACGATATCAGCCGCGACAGCCTCGCCCGTAGCCAGCCGGACTGCTACGTCTGTCGTACCGCTCACCACATGGTTGTTGGTCACGATATCGCCAGCGCCGTCCCAGACAAATCCCGTCCCGGATTGCACGCCCGCACTTTCCTCCTCAAACGGGTTTCCGCTCTGGCGCCCCACGACCTGCACGACCGAAGGTGACACCTGCTCGAACAATGCGGTGATCGATTGCTCGGCCTCGGAGAGGTTACCGCGCGCCGCGACCAGGCGCGGCGCGGTGTCGGTTAACACCAGACGCGTAACATAGGGTTGCGCCACCGAGGCGGCGAGCAGCGCGAGAACGACGATAATGGCGAACCGAAAGAACCGACCGTCGCCCATAGTTTGCTCCTTGAATCGATGCAGCTCCGTCCTTCATTGATAATCCATTCTGCTGACGTTTGGGGGTTCAAACGGCGCTCGAGCCGATGCTTTTTTCGAATTCAGAGAGGGCGGAAGAGAGTGGGAGTCGAACCCACCAAGGACCGGCAGGCGGCCCTTTCGCGGATTTGAAGTCCGGACGCCCCACCGGGGACGCTTCTCTTCCCTCTTGCAGCGATATGAACGCGATCGAAAGAGTCTTAGCCTGCCTCCGGCGCGTGACTGCAATCCAGTAACGGCAGAAGAAACCTCGGATCAACTCTTAAGGCTTTCCAGCTTTCCTGAGGATTGCCTTTTCGGCCACTGGCGCAAACTGAGCATGGAAGGCCTCCGCGTCCGCCAGGTGCGCGAAGCAATACCGAATGAAAGCGTCGCCATTTGCAATCTGCCCGCGCACCTCGAACCTTCCGGCGCGTCGCTCCAGAAACCGGATTATCTCTTCCTCGACGGCGTCATCAAAGCCGCCGAGCGGCGGGATGAGATCGACTTGATAGGGACAGGCGCCGGCTTGCAGTCGTCCCCTCGCACGGCCCAGACGGCTCATCGCAACGCCTCCTGCTTGACCTCAGCTTATTGTTCTTGTTTTGTTCTCATAGGTCAAGGGCTATGTAGCCTTGAAGGTTCTGACCTCAGATGCAGGAGGCGGCCCTCTTTGGCGCCAGGCCGCAGCGATCGGCTGGAGCGGCGCCCGGTCGACTGGAATCGGCGCTCACCCATCCACTGCCGTCACCCGCGGGCTTGACCTGCAGGTCCATCCGCTTCGCATAAGCTTTCGCGAAGGCATTGGATGCGCGGGCCAAGCCAAGTCAGGCCCGCGCATGACGACCGAGTGGCTCAGGTCGACCGGGACACGCTGTAAGCCGCTGGCGCCCGCAGCGACGCCAGATTTTCCAGGAACGCCCCTTCTTCATCGAGACATCTCAAATCGAGAATCAAGCCATCATTCGCGATGCGGCCGATCACCGGCACGGGCAGGCGGCGCAGCGATGCCGCGAGACCGGCAAGTAGACGGCCGGCGCCGCGCGCCGCGATGGGTCGGATCGCAAGCCCGGCGCTCGGAATGGTCTGGCGAGGCAGCGCGCCTGAGCCGATCTCGCTCTCGCATTTCACGACATCCACCGTGAAGCCGTCGCCGAGTCTTTCCTGCATCGCGGGCCGCAACCGGGATGCCATCGCGGCAATGTCATCGGGGCGGCGAGTGAGCAGGCGGAGCGTCGGCAGGCGAGAGGCCAGCCGGTCGGGATCGCGATAGAGCTTGAGCGTCGCTTCGAGCGCGGCAAGCCGCGCCTTGTCGATGCGCAGCGCGCTCTTGAGCGGATTCTTGTTGATCCGCGCCACCAAATCCGCGCGTCCGACGATGAATCCCGCCTGCGGGCCTCCCAGGAGCTTGTCGCCGGAGAACGTCACAAGGTCGGCCGCCGCGACCGCCTGGGCGACCGTGGGCTCGTGGGGAAGGCCGAAGCCAGCGAGATCGATGAGGGTGCCGGAGCCGAGATCGTCGATCAGCTGCACGCCGTGGCGGCGCGTCAGAGGGGCGAGCGAAGCCGCCGCAACCTGCGCCGTAAACCCTTCGATGCGATAGTTCGACGGATGAACCTTCAGCACCGCGCCGGTCTTCGGCCCCAGTGCATCAACATAGTCCTTGAGGTGGGTGCGGTTGGTGGTGCCGACCTCAACGAGCCTGGCGCCCGCGCGGCTCATGATCTCGGGCATGCGGAAAGCGCCGCCGATCTCAATCAGCTCGCCGCGCGACACGATCGCCTCGCGGCCCTTGGCGAGCGTGTTGAGGACCAGCAGCACCGCGGCGGCGTTGTTGTTCACCACGGTGGCGTCCGCGGCGCCGGTCAGCTCGCGCAATAGATCACGCAGAACGTCGTCGCGGTCGCCGCGCCTGCCTGCGCGAAGATCATATTCGAGCGCAACGGCGTGGCGCATCGCCTCAGCCGCCGCCGCGATTGCGGTCTCCGCGACCACGGCGCGGCCGAGATTCGTATGCAGCACAGTGCCGGTGAGATTGTAGACGCGCCTGAGGCGCGCAGCGTCGGCGGCTTCAAGACGGGCCAGCGCCAGGGCGGCAGCATCGTCCTCGGCAACCGCGAGGCCGTTGCGGCGCAGTTCCGCGAGCTCCTGCCGCACCGCGTCGACAGCGGCGGAACGTCCGAACCGCTCCGCCGCCGCCCGTGCGGCGGCGCTGCGCATCACCGCATCGACGGATGGCAGGCCGCGCCGGTCCTGTGCTTGCGTGTTCGCCATCCGGCTCAGCCGTCGTTTGCGTTCATATCCGCAGCGTTCTATCTCAGGCATCATCGCCGCGCAGCTACGCCGGAGATGTCAAGGCGCCGGCCCCGCTCTCAAAGCCTAAGAGAGCCCCCTGCACCAAATAGACACGAGACGGCTTTGCCGATTATGAACGAGAAAGATCGAAGGGGGCTCAAGAATTGTGGCTCTTTGAATTTCGAGTGGATCAGGACGTGTTGCGCGGCGACGCCGCGATCGCTCGCGGCCCTGATCGCTTGGATGCTCTTTATGGCGGGCGGCGGCAGCCGGTCAAGGGTCTCGACTGCTTAAGCGGCGCTTGGGCAGCGCGATTAAACGCGCGCCAGGCGCCCTTGAGCGGCTGCCGCCGCCCGCAAGAGTGCATCCAAGCGATCAAGGCCGTTTCCAGGGCGGCGGCCGCGGGCCCGGCCTGAAGCTTCTTCACCCGCGCAAGATTCAAATGAGGCAAAATTGTACAGGCATAAGCAATGTTCAATATTTTCAGCGTACATGTCGTTTCTCTCATTATCGCGGGCCTCGCCGTCGTTGCAGTATTCGCCTACATTCCTTTTGTCAGTGACTACGCCTTCTGGTTCATGGTTGCGGCCTATATCATGCTGGCCGGGCACAGGCCGCCGGCAAAATGAACTGGCCCCAATGTCACCCGATCTCAACTCATGAAAACGCCGGTCTTGATTGTGGGGGGCGGTCCGGTTGGGCTTGCGATGGCGGGCGATCTCGGTTGGCGCGGCATCCCCTGCGTGCTGATCGAAAAGACTGACGGCCGCATCACCCAGCCTCGGATGGACATGGTCCATGTCCGCACGATGGAATTCTGCCGGCGCTGGGGCATCGTGCCGTGGGTCGAGGCGGCCGGTTATAACCGCGACTATCCCCAGGATAATGCCTGGGTGACGAGCCTCGCCAACGGCTACGAACTCGGCCGCGAGCCGTTCCCATCTCCACGGGAGGAGAGGCCGCCGCCGCAGAGCCCGCAGAAGCGGGAGCGATGCCCGCAGAATTTCTTCGACCCGGTGCTGGCGCGGTTCGCCGGCATGTTTCCACATGTGACGCGGCGCTACTCAACCGAGCTTGTGGATTTTACCGAACACCCCGATAGCGTGACAGCGCAAGTGATCGATCATGCGGCCGGCGCAAGCGAAACCATCGCGGCGGACTTTCTGATCGCCTGCGACGGGGCCGCCGGCCCATGTCGCGAGCGACTTGGCATCGCGCTCGCCGGCAATCCTGTGCTGACCTACACCACTAACGTCATCTTCCGCTGCGCAGGCCTCGAAAAACTGCACAACATGAAGCCGGCCTATCGCTTCATCTTCATCGGACCGGAGGGCACCTTCGCGACTCTCGTCGCCATCGACGGCCGCGACCACTGGCGGTTTTCGCTGGTCGGCAGCCGCAAATATCGGAAACTCAGCGAAGCCGAACTGCGCACCGCTATTGAGCGCGCCGTGGGCTGCGCGTTCGATTTCGACATCGTCTCGATCCTGCCGTGGACGCGCCGCGAACTGGACGCCGATCGCTACGGCACGAACCGCGTCTTTCTCGTTGGCGACAGCGCACATCAGCTTTCCCCGACTGGGGGTTTCGGCATGAACACCGGCATTCAGGAAGCGGTCGATCTCGCCTGGAAGCTCGCGGCGCGCCTGTCCGGCTGGGGCGGCGAGGCCCTGCTTGCCTCTTACGAGCTGGAGCGGCGGCCGATCGCCGCGCGCATTGTCGAGGAAGCCGCCGGCAACCTCGCCCGCATGCTGTCGACGCGCGAGGATCCCCCGCCGCCGGAAATTTTCCAGCCTGGCCCTGCGGGCGATGCCGCCCGGCGCGCATTCGGGACGAAATTCACCGCCAT
Source organism: Hyphomicrobiales bacterium (assembly GCA_021323775.1). GTDB lineage: Bacteria > Pseudomonadota > Alphaproteobacteria > Rhizobiales > Xanthobacteraceae > JAJPKK01. The sequence goes on along the minus strand of JAJPKK010000114.1, from coordinate 9,883 downwards.
CATGCGCCGGGAATGGTTCACCCTTGGCATCCAGCTCGGCTATCGCTATGAGAACTCTCCGATCTGCGTTCCCGACGGCAGTCGGGCGCCGCCCGATGACGTCGCGACCTATGTGCAGACCGCACGGCCTGGCCATCGTGCGCCTCACTTCTGGCTTGCGCCCGAGCGATCGACGCTCGATCTGTTCGGCCGCGGCTTCGTGCTGATGCGCTTCGGCACGGCGCCGGCTGACGCGGCGCCGCTTGTAAAGGCCGCCGCCGAGCGGCGCATCCCTCTGAAGGTCCACGATATCCGCAACGAGGAGGCAGCCGCACTCTATGAACGCCGTCTGGTCCTGGTGCGGCCGGACGGCCACGTGGCGTGGCGTGGCGACAGCGCGCCGGGGGATGCGGGGCTGATAATAGATACGGTGAGAGGGGCAAGCATGGTAAAGTAGCCCGGGGTGAGCGAAGCGAAACCCGGGAGCGATCCGGAGCGCCTCCCGCATCGCGGGCGGGATCCCGGATTTCGCTTCGCTCAGTCCGGGCTGCATTCGCGCGCTCGCCTCAGCGGGCGTGAGCCAAACACGAGCATCATGGCTTCGATCGATCGCTATATATTCCGCACGATTTTCGCCGGCTTCCTGCTGATCCTGATCAACCTCACGCTGGTGATCTGGATCACCCAGATTCTGCGCGAGGTCGACCTCATCACCAATCAGGGCCAGACCATCCTGGTATTCCTGCGCATCACTGGCCTCCTGGTGCCGATCCTGATGCTGGTCATCGCCCCGATCGCGATCGTGATCGCGATATGCTACGCGCTGACCAAGCTCAACGGCGATTCCGAACTGGTCGTGATGAACGCGGCCGGCGTTTCGCCGCGACGGGCATTTTGGCCTGTATTGGCGTCATGCATCATTGTCGCGATCTTCGTTGCCTGCCTTTCGGCGTATCTGGCCCCGTGGCTGCAGCGAAAGATGGCCGCTGAGATTACCAGGGTCAGAACCGACGTCGTTTCAAACATCGTGCGGCCGGGAGCCTTCACCTCGGTCGACCGCGGGCTGATATTTCATATTCGCGAGCGGCGCGGCGAGAACCAGTTTCAGGGGGTCTTCATCGACGACACGCGCGATGCCGACGAGCGCGTCACCATTGTGGCCGAATACGGCCAGATCGTGCAGCGGGACGACAACGCCTTTCTGGTCATGCGCGACGGCAACGTGCAGCGCCGCCGCAGCAAGGAACGCGACCCCACCATCGTGGTATTCGATCAGTACGCATTCGATCTCTCCCGGCTCGCGCCGGCGCCGCAAGCCACTGTCGGCCTGCGCGAAAAATACGTCTGGGAACTCGCATTTCCGGCCACCGACGATCCGGTGTTCAAGCTTTCACCGTCGCAGTTCCGCGTCGAGTTTCACGAACGCGTTTTCGCGCCGCTCTATCCGCTGGCATTCGGATTCATCGCTTTTGCCATTCTGGGATTCCCCCGCACCACCCGCCAGGGCGGCGCCGTGTCCATGTTCGCCGTGATCGCGGCGGTGTCGACGCTGCGGCTCGGCGGTTTCGCCGGAGCTGCCATCGCCGCCACCACGCCGGCCACATTGATCCTGGTCTACGCCATGATTGCGCTGGCGATCGGGCTGGGCGGCTTTGTCATCTGGCGCGGCATCCCGATTGACCTTGACGAAAAGCTCGATCTCGCGGCCATAGCGCGCGGCAGCGTGATCGGTCTCGATCGCCTCGCCGGGCGCTTCAACATTCGTTTGCCGACCCGGAGCATGCTCGAAGGGCTCGAGCGTTCCGATTGAGACGCTGGCCGGCCTTTTTGTGGGCCGCCCAGCCGAGGCGCCAGCTTAACTCAGGCCGCGGCGCTCCCTCCCGCTTGCAGGGTAGGCTAAAGACTATTGCCAAGCTGCCCCGATCCGGCCGCTCATTCTCGGCGAAGCCAAAATTGGCGCGATGAAGACCGCCCCGGCTGTTGCCCCCGAGGGCCGTTCAGGGGCGCCCCTCCAACATTATGGCTGGGCCTGCGCCGGCCCTGCCCACGCGTGGACAATGTCGCGCCGGTCCGCTACAGCCCTGAGTCCTGAGGGCGCAGGGGCGCCGCCTGGATCGAACCGGTACCGATGCTCACACGTTTCTGGCGCGAGCTGTTTGCCGACCCGAACGGCTCGCCGGCTTTGATTCGCCGGCTCCTGGTCGAGCATGGCAGCAGCCATTGGCGGCGCTACCTGATCTCCTTCGCCTTGATGGCGGTCGGCGCCGGCTGCACGGCCGGAATGGCGTTCATCGTCGGTCCCGGAATTGATGAGGCCTATACTGAACGCCGGTTCGCGGGCGTCGCCCTCGTCGGCGTCACGATGATTGTCCTCTTTACCATCAAGGGGCTCTCAACCTACGGACAGGCCGTGACGCTGGCGCGAGTCGGCAACGAGATCATCGCCGACAACCAGCGGCGCATGTTCGACAAGCTCCTGGGGCAAGACGCCGGCTTTTATGCCGACCGCCATTCCTCCGAATTCGCAGCCCGCATCACCTTCGGGGCGGGTTCAGCCGCACAGGTGTTGAGCCTCGTCATTAATGCGCTTGGGCGCGATCTCCTCTCCCTCATCGGCCTGGTCGCCGTGATGGTGTGGAAGGCGCCGTTCATGGCCATTCTCGCCTTCATGGTGATGCCGCCGGCGGTCCTCACGGTGCGCAAGCTGATGAAGCGGGTTCGCGCCATCACCCTGACGCAATTCGGGGGCGGCGCCGACATCCTCAAGACCATGCAGGAGACCATCCAGGGATTTAAGATCATCAAGGCCTTCAATCTCGAAACGGTGGTGCGCGAGCAGGTCTATGAGAGCATCGCCGCGGTCGAGCGCGCCTCCAACAAGCTCGCACGGGTGGCTAACCGCTCGACGCCGCTGATGGAAGCGCTCGGCGGCTTCGCGATTGCCGGCGTGTTCATCTACGGCGGCTACCGCGTCCTGGTGCTCAACCTGCCGCCGGGGGAATTATTTTCCTTCATCACGGCGTTCTTGCTCGCCTACGAGCCCGCAAAGCGCATCGCCCGGCTCAACATCGATCTGCACAACGCGCTGACCGGCGTCCAGGTGCTGTTCGATATCCTCGACATTCCGGATCGCGAGCCGGCGCGGCCGAGACCCGACATCAAAATTACGCGCGGCGGGATCGAATTCGACCAGGTTTCATTCGCTTACCGCCCCGGCAATCCGGTGCTGCGCCAGCTCTCGTTTGTCGCCAAACCCGGCGAGGTGACCGCTTTCGTAGGGCCATCCGGCGGCGGCAAGTCGACGATCTTCAATCTGGTGCTGGCGCTTTATGCGCCGAACAGCGGGACCATCCGGCTCGATGGGCAGGATTACGGTGCTGTATCCGAGGAATCCATACGGCGTCACATCGCCTTTGTGGGACAGGACGTGTTCCTGTTCCACGGCACCATCCGCCACAACATCGGCCTGGGCCGGCCCGGCGCGAGCGAAGCCGAGATCATCGCGGCCGCGCGCGCGGCGCATGCCGACGAGTTCATCTCGCAATTTGCGGCCGGATACGACACGATGGTGGGGGAACATGGCGCACAGCTCTCCGGCGGCCAGCGCCAGCGCATTGCCATTGCCCGGGCGCTCATTCGCGATGCGCCCATCATCCTGCTGGACGAGCCGACCGCAGCGCTCGACACCGAGTCCGAGCGTTTCGTCCAGGACGCCATGGGCGAATTGATCAAGGGCCGCACCACCCTGGTGATCGCGCACCGGCTGCACACCGTCACCCAGGCCGACATGATCCACGTCGTCGAAAAGGGCGTGATCGTGGAATCCGGGCGCCACACCGAGCTTCTGGCGCGCTCGGGCCGCTACGCGCATTTTTACCGGATGCGGTTCTCGCGGGACTCGGCGGAGAGCATGAACGAGTTCTCGATCGTGCCGGGATGAGTTGGCATGTTCCCCAAGGGAAATGTAGGGGGCGACCACACGGGTCGCCCTACAGCCATGCTCACCCCGCCGCCGCGTCGGCGAAACCCCGCTTGCGCAACAGGGCGTCCACGGCCGGCAGCCGGCCGCGGAAGGCCCGGTAGGCTTCACCGGGGTCGCGCGAGCCGCCGGCTGAGAGGATCTCATCGCGCAGACGCGCTGCGATCGCAGGATCGAACACGTCGCCCGCTTCCCGGAACGCCTCAAAGGCGTCGGCGTCCAGCACCTCGGACCACATGTAGCTGTAATAGCCGGCCGCATAGCCGTTGCCCGCGAAGACATGCAGGAAATGGGGGGAGCGGTGGCGCATGCCGATCTCCGCCGGCATCCCGATGCGAGCCAGGACGTCCGCCTCGAATGCTGCCGGGTCGATTTTATCGGGCTCCGGAGCCTGGTGGAACGCAAGGTCGACCAGCGCCGAGGCCACATATTCCACGGTGGCGAACCCCTGGTCGAAGGTGCGCGCCGCGAGGAGGCGCCGCAGCAGGTCCTCAGGCATCGGTTCGCCGGTCTGATAGTGCAGCGCGAAGCGGCGCAGCACTTCGGGCCGTTCCAGCCAATGTTCATAGAGCTGCGACGGCAATTCGACGAAATCGGTTGCGACCCGGGTGCAGGCGATCATCGGGTAGGTGACGTCCGACAGCAGGGCGTGGAGGGCATGGCCGAATTCGTGGAACAAAGTCCGCGCGTCGTCGAACGAAAGGAGCGTCGGCTGGCCGTCGCCCGCCTTGGCGAAATTCATCACGTTGAGAACGAGCGGCCTCACCTCGCCGTCAAGCTTGTGCTGGGTGCGCAGCATCGTCATCCAGGCGCCGCTGCGCTTGGAGGAGCGGGCGAAATAGTCGCCGAAAAACAGCCCCTGGAACTTGGCCTGTGGGCCGGACACCTCCCACACCCGCACGTCAGGGTGCCAGACCGGCACGTCCTGCCGCTCCCGGAACGTCAGGCCGAACAGCCGGCGGGCGGTGTCAAAGGCCGCCGCGATCATGTTTTCGAGCTGAAGGTATGGCGCGATCTCGGCCGCATCGATGTCGCAGCGCGCTTTGCGCAGTTTTTCCGCGTAATAGCGCCAATCCCACGCGGCAAGATCGAAGTTGCCGCCCTCTTGCCGGATCAGTTCCTGGAGGGCGTCGCGGTCCGCCATGGCGCGCGCCCGGGCAGGCGACCACACGCGTTCGAGCAAGGCCTCGACCGCTTGCGGGGTCTTTGCCATCGCGTCATCGAGGCGATAATCCGCAAAGGTCGGATAGCCGAGGAGCCGCGCCCGTTCGGCGCGCAGCGCGATCGTTTCAGCGATGATGGCCTTGTTGTCGGTCGCGCCGCCGCTATTGCCGCGGGCGACCCAAGCTTCGTAGGCCTTCTCCCGCAGGTCCCGCCGCGTTGAGGACCGCAGGAAGGCCTCAACGCTGGACCGCGCCAGCGTGATCGCATGCTTGTCCGGCGCGCCGCGCTCCGCCGCGGCGGCGCGGGCCGCGGCGCGCGCGCTTTCGCTCAGGCCGGCGAGGTCTTCTTCACTCTCAAGCACGAGCGCGTAAGCCTGCTCATCGGCCAGCACGTTCTGGCTGAAGGCGGTGCCGAGCGCGGCCAGCCGCTCGCCGAGCGCCGCAATCCGGCTCTTCGCATCCTCTGGCAGTCCGGCGCCGGCGCGGCGGAACGTGACGTGGTAGCGCTCCAGCACCCGCGCCTCCTCGGGGGTGAGATGAAGCGCGTCGCGCTGGTCCCACAGCGCCTTGATGCGGGCATAAAGCCCGTCGTGAAGGTGGATGCGATTGCGGTGAGCCGCGAGCAAAGGCGACATCTCGCGCTCAAGCGCCATCAAGGCATCATTCGTATGGGCGCCGGTCAGCGCATGAAACACAGCCGAAACCCGGTCCAGCGCACGCCCGCTCCGTTCCAGCGCCACGATTGTGTTGGCGAGGCTCGGCGGTTCCGGGCAGGCGGCAATGGCCTCGATCTCAGCCATATGATCCGCCATGGCGCGGTCAAAAGCGGGCCTGAAATGCTCCGGCCGGATCGCCGGGAAGGGCGGCGTCTCGTCAGGAGGCGTCCAGGCTTCCAGGAGAGGGTTGGCGCGATCGCGGGCAGAGGGCGACGAAGTCGATGGCATTGGTTTTCCGGTTCGGGCTGGCGATTCTGATCGTTCACTTTAAATGGTTTTGGATGTGGTTGTAATCTTGCGGACTGCGCGGACGTCGCAAAGGCCCGAAAAAGGGGCGTATCCTGCATCAAATTAGCCCACCATTGGCTGCTGATGCGTCTTGATCCGGCCAGCCATTTGGTGGAAATTGCCCGCGAAAAACAGGATCAACAGATGTCGCAGCCCTCCTCTTCTGCACCCCGCCGCATCGTCTGGCAAAGCGTCATCACGGTGCTCAGTGCGGCAGTGCTCATCAGCGCCGAGGTGTTTGGCGCCGCGTTCGCTGGGGGCTGGGCGCTCGCCAGCCTTTTCGGCCTTGCCGACTACGCGGTCTATGCTCAAGCCGTCTTCTTTCTGATCGGCGTCGCCGTGATGGTCGCGTTCGTGCGCAATGGGATGCGGGTCGAGCCATTCACGACGGCAAGATGATGCGCCGTTAAGCGGCATTCGAACGCGTCCGAGCGACTCCGAAAATTTTTTTGAGTTTGCAGCGGCTCTGGCGGCGCAAAGAGCTTGCGCGAATTTTTAAAATCACTTATTTCGAAATTGCCCAATTTCGCACGTGCCTGTGGCCGTGTGTCAGTCGGTGGGCATCCGGACAAGAGGCCGGACAGCCGCCCGGAGCGAGATCGCGATGACCGTAAGGTCATCGGATCGTTTGAGCTCCGAACACTTGATTGACAGCCGGAGGCGAAACCGGCGCACCTCGTTCTCCACGGGGGACGCGGCTTAAAGCAACGACGGAGCGGGCTTTTTTGGTCTCTGCCGGTCCTCCACCAACCGGCGCGGGCTACCGAAGAGGCTTGTTCATCATTGCCGCACGTGCGGATCGGGGATCTTCCCCATCCAAGCGAAGGCAGCCTTGCAGGGTCTTTGGCCCTCTCGCCGGCGCGTCCCCATCGCGCGTCGTCTGAGACCCGAAGCCCGGCGCCATATCGAGCGGCCTGCCGCTCCCTTTCGCCTGCGGGGAGAGCGCCATGACGGAGCGCATCCATGAGTTTCTGCGCCGCCGCGAGGACGACGGACCGTGCCTCGTGGTCGATCTTGAGGTTGTACGCGACAATTACCGGGCGTTCGCCAGCGCGCTGCCGGACACGCGGGTATTCTACGCCGTCAAGGCGAACCCGTCGCCGGAAGTGTTGACGCTGCTCGCTGGGCTCGGCTCCTGTTTCGATACCGCTTCGATTACAGAGATCGAGAGCGTGCTCGCCGCCGGCGCCACGCCCGACCGCATCTCTTTCGGAAACACGATCAAGAAGGAACGGGACATCGCACGCGCCTTCGCGCTCGGGGTCCGGCTGTTTGCAGTCGACTCCAAAGCGGAGGTCGAGAAGATTGCGCGCGCCGCGCCGGGCGCGCGGGTGTTCTGCCGTTTTCTGTTCGATTGCGCCGGCGCCGAGTGGCCGCTGTCGCGCAAGTTCGGCTGCGACCTGCCGATGGCGGTCGATGTGCTCGAACACGCCCATCGGCTCGGCCTCGAAGCCCACGGGGTGTCGTTCCATGTCGGCTCCCAGCAGCGTCGCACGCAGGCTTGGGACCAGGCGCTCAAGTCGGCGGCGGCGATTTTCCGCGCCTGCGCCGAGCGTGGCGTCCAGCTCACAATGGTCAACCTCGGGGGCGGTTTCCCGACCAGATACCTCAAAGAGGTGCCGACCGTGAAAGCCTACGGAAATTCCATATTCCGTGCGCTGCGCAAGCATTTCGGCAACGCCATACCGGAGACCATTATCGAGCCCGGCCGCGGCATGGTCGGCAACGCCGGCGTCATCGAGGCTGAAGTCGTGCTGGTCTCAAGGAAGAGCGAGAGCGACAACGTCCGGTGGGTCTACCTTGACATCGGCAAGTTCGGCGGCCTGGCCGAGACGATGGACGAGTCGATCCGGTATCCGATCCGCACCTCGCGCGACGGCGGCGAAGCGGGGCCTTGTGTACTGGCGGGTCCGACCTGCGACTCCATGGATGTGCTGTACGAAAAAACGCCCTACGAGCTGCCGATCAGCCTGGAGATCGGCGACAAAGTCCTGATCGAGGGCACCGGCGCCTATACGGCGACCTACGCATCAGTCGGGTTCAACGGCTTCGCACCGTTGAAGGCGTTTCATATTTGACAGAGGACGGTTGACGGACGACAGAGGACAGGCGTCGGAAGATTGGTGTCCGACCTCTGTCATCTGTCGTCCGTCGTCTTGTCTCCGGAGTCCACGATGAGTGATTGGCCCGTTCATGCCCGGATCGAAGGCCCCATCGTGATGATCGGCTTCGGGTCGATCGGCAAGGGCACGCTTCCCCTGATCGAGCGGCATTTCTCGTACGACCCTGCAAGGCTCGTCGTCATCGATCCCGACGATTCCGACCGCAAGATCCTCGATTCACGCGGCATCCGGTTCATTCATCAGGCCGTCACCCGCGATAACTATCGCGAATTCCTCACGCCGTTGCTGACCGCGGGCAGCGGCCGCGGTTTTTGCGTCAACCTTTCGGTCGACACCAGCTCGATCGCCATCATGGAGCTCGCCCGCGAGGTGGGGGCATTCTATATCGACACGGTGATCGAGCCGTGGCCGGGCCTCTATTTCGACGCCAAGCTCGAACCGGCGGCGCGCTCCAACTACGCGCTGCGCGAAACACTGCTCGAAGCGCGCCGGCGCAGCCCCGGCGGCATCACGGCAGTGTCGTGCTGCGGCGCCAATCCCGGCATGGTGTCGTGGTTCGTCAAACAGGCGCTCCTTGATATTGCGCGCGATCTTAATGTCGAGACGGCCGGGCCTCAGTCCCGTGAGGACTGGGGCCGACTCGCCATGAGGCTCGGCGTCAAGGGCATTCATATCGCCGAGCGCGATACACAGCGAGCCCGCCATCCGAAGGCGCCCAACGTCTTTGTCAACACCTGGTCCGTGGAGGGTTTTCTGTCGGAGGGCATGCAGCCGGCGGAACTCGGCTGGGGCACCCACGAAAAATGGATGCCGGACAACGGCCGCCGTCACGCCAGCGGCTGTGATGCCGCCATCTACATGCTGCAGCCCGGCGCCAACACCCGGGTGCGGTCATGGACGCCGACGCCACGGGCGCAATACGGCTTCCTGGTCACCCACAACGAATCGATCTCGATCGCCGACTATTTCACGCTGCGCGAGGGGGGCAGGGTCGTCTACCGGCCGACCTGCCACTACGCCTATCACCCGTGCAACGACGCGGTGCTGTCGCTGCATGAATTGTTTGGGCGCGCCGGCGTTATTCAGGACAGTCATCACATTCTCGACGAGCACGAGATCGTTGATGGGATCGACGAACTCGGAGTGCTTCTCTACGGCCATGCCAAGAACGCCTATTGGTACGGCTCCCAGCTTTCAGTGGAGGAGACCCGCAAGCTCGCGCCGTACCAGAACGCCACCGGCCTGCAGGTGACTTCGGCGGTGCTCGCCGGAATGGTCTGGGCATTGGAAAATCCGGATCGCGGCATAGTGGAGGCCGACGAGATGGATTTCCGCCGTTGCCTTGAGATCCAGCGGCCCTATCTCGGCCCGGTCATCGGCACCTACACGGACTGGACGCCGCTGACCGGCCGGCCCGGGCTATTTCCCGAGAACATCGATCCCACGGATCCGTGGCAGTTCCGGAACGTGCTGGTGGGGTAAACCCCCAACACGCCGAATCGATACCTTAAGCAAACCTTGAGTAAGCCCAGCAATTCTCATTTTGACCTTTCCGCGTGTCGGGCCGGGTTGGCGAGGCGATTTTGGTGCGGCAAGTTGACTCGGGGGACGGTTAGCGGGTTGCGTTGGAGATGT
>JAJPKK010000034.1 GCA_021323775.1 Hyphomicrobiales bacterium | reverse complement strand
CCGGCGCCGGTGGCGAACACCAGCGGCATGACGCCGAGAATGAAAGCAAACGACGTCATCAGGATCGGACGGAAGCGGGCGCGCGCCGCCGCGACGGCGCAGGCGATGATCGGCTCGCCCCTCGCGCGCCATTCGCGCGCGACCTCGACAATGAGAATGGCGTTCTTTGCCGACAGGGCGATCAACAGCACGAGCCCGATCTGCACGTAGAGATTATTGTCGATCTTAAGGCCCGTCAGCACTGCGACCGGCCCGATGAGTGACAGCGGCACTGCGAGAATGACCGAGGCCGGCGCATACCAGCTCTCGTACTGCCCGGCGAGCACCAGATAGACGAGAAGCAGCGCCAGGGCGAACACGATGTACATCTGATTGCCGACAAGCTTCTCCTGATACGACATCGCGGTCCATTCGAAGCCGGCCCCGGGCGGCAGGGTGCCCGCCGCGATTTCTTCCATGAGCTTCATCGTCTCGCCCGTGGAGACGCCGGCAGCCGGGACAGCCACAATCGTCGCCGAGGGATAGAGGTTGTAAAGGCTGATCAACGACGCGCCGACGGTCGGCTCGATGCTCACCAGGGCGCCAAGCGGAATCATGTTGCCGTCGCGGTTGCGCACGGTCAGGTTCTGGATGTCCTCCAGACGCAGGCGGAACTGCGAGTCAGCCTGCACATAGATCTGAAACGTGCGGCCGAACGTGTTGAACTGGTCCACATAGCTTGAGCCCAGATAGCCGGCGAGCGCGGCAAACACCTGGTCGACCGTTACGTGCAGCATCTGCGCCTTCACGCGATCGACCTCGACCGTATATTGCGGAACGCTGGCGCGGAACGGCGCCATCACGCGCTGCAGGCTCGATTGGGTTTCCGCATTGGCCACCATGGCGGTGACGACGCCTTGCAGCTTCGCGAGATCGAAGCTGCCGTCGCGCAATTCGATCTGCATGGTCGCCCCGGCCCCGGCCCCGACGCCCTGGATCGCCGGCGGCGGCAGCACCAGCGTGCGCGCTTCCTCGATCGTTCCGAGCGACCGGTTCAGATCGAGGAACAGCGAACGCAAGTCCTCTCCTGCCCCCCGCTCGCTCCAATCTCTGAGGATAATGTAGGCGACGCCGCCATTGGCGAGCGTCGCATTGTTGTCAAGCCCGGATACGCCCGCAATGGTCACGACCTGTTGCACGCCCGGCGTCTTGCGGGCGATGCGCGTGACCTCATCAAGCACCTTCTGGGTCCGCTCCAGAGAGGCGCCGTCGGGCAACTGGATGCTTGCCAGCAGATAGCCCTGGTCCTCGATCGGCAGAAAGCCGGTAGCGACGCGGGTAAATCCGTAAGCAGCGACGACAATGATCGCCAGCGCTACCGCCGCCATCAACGCGCTGCGCTCCGCCATGCCGGCGATCAGCGCAGCGTAGCCTTGCTCAAGACGCGCATAGACGGCGTTGAAGCCGCGGTAGAACGCATTGCGCTGATCGGGCGGCGCCGGACGGCGCAGCCACATGGCGCTCTGCGTCGGCTTGAGGGTGGCGGCGTTGACGGCGCTGAGAAGCGCCGTCGCGGCAATCACCAGGGCAAATTGCGCATACATGCGCCCGGTCAGCCCCGGCAGGAACGCCGCCGGCAGAAACACCGACATCAGCACCAGCGTGATGCCGACGATCGGGCCGAACAGCTCGTCCATCGCGCGGATCGCCGCATCGTGGCCGCTCATGCCCTTTTCGATGTTGTGGGCCGCGCCTTCGACCACCACAATGGCGTCGTCCACCACGATGCCGATGGCGAGCACGATGGCGAACAGGGTGGAGAGATTGACCGTGAACCCCAGCGCCGCCATCGCCGCAAAGGACCCGATGATGGTGACCGGAACGGTGGTGGCGGGCACGAGCATCGCTCGCCAATCCTGGAGGAAGACCAGGATGACGGCGAGCACCAGGATCGCCGCCTCATAGAGGGTCTTGTAAACCTCGTTGATCGACTCCTTGACGAACCTGGTGGTGTCGAACGGGATATCGTAGGTGAGTCCTTGCGGGAATTCGCCCGCCAGCGCGGCCATTTTGGCGCGGACTTCGTTGCCGACCTCGAGCGCGTTTGCGCCCGGAGTCTGAAAGATCGCGAGCCCGGCAGCCGGCTGCCCATCGAGCCTGAAGTCCTGACCGTAGGTCTGGGCGCCGAGCTCAACGCGCCCGATGTCGCGCACGCGGGTGACGCCGCCGTCCGACGCGGTCTTCACAATCACGTCGCCAAAGGTCTCCGCCTCGCTGAGCCGGCCCACCACGTTGAGCGTGTACTGGAAGGCCTGACCGCCCGGCGCAGGCGGCATGCCGATCTGGCCGGCCGTGACCTGCTCGCTCTGTTGCTGCAGCGACTGGACGACGTCCTGGACGTTGAGCCCGCGCGCCTGCATCTTATTGGGGTCGAGCCAGATGCGCATCGAGTATTGGCCGGCGCCGAACACGGTGACCGTGCCGACGCCGGGGAGCCGTGCGATCTCGTCCTTCAGCCGGATGGCGGCGAAGTTGCTCATGTAGAGGCTGTCGTAGCGTCCCTCGGGCGACGTCAGCGTGACGATCTGCAGGATCGCGGTCGACTTCTTCTGCACATTGACGCCCTGCACCTGCACGGCCTGGGGCAACGAGGACAGCGCGCTCGACACCCGGTTCTGCACCAGCACCTGCGCGAAGTTGAGATCAGTGCCGATCCTGAAGGTGACCGTCAGGCTGTAGGTGCCGTCCGCGGCCGCATAGGACTGCATGTAGATCATGCCCTCGACGCCGTTGACCTGCTGCTCGATCGGCAGAGCGACGGTGTCGATGATCGTGCGCGCGCTCGCTCCCGGATAACGGGTCGTGACCTGCACGGTCGGCGGCACCACGTCGGGGTATTGCGCAACCGGCAGGCCGAACAAGGCGACTGCGCCGATCACCACCATCAATATGGCAAGCACATTGGCGAGGACGGGACGCTCGATGAAAAATTTCGAGATCACGGGCGCAACCCGCTACTTTCCGACCGCCGCCGCGGAGGCGGCGTCTGCGGCCTGCATCTGCGGCTCGACCTTCTGGCCCGGTATCGCGCGCAGCACGCCGGCGACGACCACGCGGTCCTGCGGGCTCAGACCGTTCTCGATCACACGCCGGTCATCGACCCGCGGGCCGATCTCGACCTTGCGCTGTTCGACAAGGTTGTCCTTGTCGACCACCAGCACATAGCGCCCGCCCTGGTCGCTGCCGATCGCCGCATCGGGGACCAGCAATGCGTTCTCCGCTTCGCCCAGCGGGACGCGGACGCGCACGAAATAGCCCGGCAACAGGACCCGGTTTTCGTTCTGCAGCACGGCGCGGACCGCCAGCGTCCCGGTCGACGGATTGACCGAAGGCGAGGCATAGTCGAGCGCGCCCCGATGCGGATATCCGGTTTCGGATTGGAGAGCGACCTCCACCGGAACCTTCTTCAAGTCATCGGGCGTCAGTCCGCGGCGCGCCATCTCGGCCCGGACGCGCAGAACGTCCTGTTCACTGATGTTGAAATTCACGTAGATCGGATCATGCTGAATGATGGTGGCGAGCTGCGTCGGCGATGCGCCGCTGCCTACGAACTGCCCGACGGACACCTGGCGCGCCGTGACGATGCCGTCAAACGGGGCGGTGACGTGAGCGTATTCAAGGTTCAGGGCCGCCAGCCGCGTGTTGACCTCGGCCTGCTGGAGGTTGGATTGGCTGGAATCGCGGGCGGCCTGCGACTGATCGAGAGTAGCCTGGGTGCCGGCCTGTCTCGCCACCAATTGGGTCTGGCGGTCGAGGTCGGCCTGCGCCTGCTTCAGGGCGGAGCGCGCCCCCTCCTCGGCAGCCTTGGCCTGGTCGAGCTTGATCCTGTAAGGCTCGGGCTCGATGGTGAACAGGAGCGCGCCTTTCTTGACGAACGCACCGTCCTGATAGTTGATCTCCTGAATGAAGCCGGCAACGCGGGCCACGAGATCGGCGGAATTCACCGCAGCCGTATTGCCAGTCGCCTCCAGATATCGCGTCACCGGCTTAAGCAACGGAGCCGCCACCGTGACCCGCGGCGGCGGCGGCGCCACATAGCGATTATCCTGGCTGCACGCAGCAAGCAGCAATGTTGAGGCGATGGTGATTTTCAGAGAGGGCGAGGCGACGCTTCGTAGAGCGGGCAAAGCGAAGCGTGCCCGCCAAAGGCCTGGTGGGCGCGGCGCGCAAGAGCGCGCCTTTGCCCACCCTGCAAGTGATTCCATTTCGTCGAAATCCGCCCTAGATGACGCGATGCCCGCCATGGCAGCACTCCCCGACGCTGCAACTGTCACTTACGATCCTGCACATTAATCGCAATGACAAGCTAAAAGTCTGTTCGGATGACTGCGCACCCCAAACCCGAGCGATCCGCATCACCGCGAACCGCGACACGCCCGGCGCCCGCTGCAGTGATCGGCGGCGGCCCTGCCGGTCTTGTGGCGGCGCTCGCGCTCGCGCATTTCGGCGTGCCCACCGTGCTGGTGGCGCCCTCCCCCTCCCTTCCCTCGTCTGCCCTGCAAGCCCCCTCCCGCGCTCAGGGGAGGGAAGAGAGGGGGCCGGCGGAGGCAAGGGTGGAGAGCGGAGGAGGCAAGGAAGGCCGCACAGACAACCGCACCACGGCCCTCATGATGCCGTCGGTCAAGGCGCTCGAAGCGCTCGGCGTTTGGTCGTCGTGCCGCCATCATGCAGCGCCGCTGCGCACAATGCGCATCGTTGACGACACCGGCCGGCTGTGGCGAGCGCCCGAGGTGCGGTTTGAAGCCGCCGAGATCGGGCTTGAGGCGTTCGCCTGGAACATCGAGAACGCCCGTCTCCTCGCGGCCCTGTGGGACCGCGTCGCCCCCGCGCCGTCCCTCACTCACCTCCCGACCACCGTGACATCGCTCAGCATCGGGCAATCAGGCATAACCGCCACGCTCGCGGACGGCGCCATGCTCGATTGCGGGATCGTGGTCGGAGCCGACGGGCGGAACTCGATCTGCCGCAGCGCTGCCGGCATTTCCCTGGAGAGCCGCACCTACCCGCAAACCGCCCTCACCTTCACGCTCGCCCACACGCGGGAGCACCACGGCATATCGACCGAATTCCATACCGCCGAAGGGCCGTTCACCCTCGTGCCGCTGCCCGGTCTGCGCTCAAGCCTCGTATGCGTGGCCGCCGATGATGAAGCGCAGCGCCTCTGTGCGCTCGCCCCCACGGCGCTCGCTGCCGAGATTGAGCGCCGCTCCCATTCGATCCTCGGCAAGATGCAGGTTGAGCCCGGCTATGGCGTGTTTCCGGTGTTGATCGCGAGGGCCAGTCGATGTGCCGCCAATCGCGTCGCGCTTGTCGGCGAAGCCGCCCACCTGTTTCCGCCGATCGGCGCGCAAGGTCTGAACCTCGGCATGCGCGACGCCGCAGCGATTGCGGAGATTGCCGGCGGCATTCACCGTCGCGGCGGCGACATCGCTGACGCAATCGCCGCCTATGAGCGCCGCCGCCGTTCCGACGTCGCCAGCCGCTCCATTGCGGTCGATCTCCTCAATCGGTCGCTGCTGTCGGATTTTCTCGCCGTCCAGGGCGTGCGCGGCCTTGCCCTTTATGCCCTCGACCGCATCGGTCCGCTCCGTCGCGCCGCGATGCGCGAAGGCGTGGCGCCGCGGGCCGGATTGCCGGCGCTGATGGGAGGCGAGGAGAATCTGTAAGGCGGCTTAAGCGCAAGCGAAACCCACAGTCCGCCCGCGGGCCAAGGATGCTCGCCCGGCGCCGCATTTAAGAAGGCGCCGACGACGACTTGGCGCTCAAAACAAGCAGCGTCTGCCCCAGTTGCTGCAGGCAGTGCGGCGACAGCATGAACATGAGCGGCGCAATTCCGACTTCGAGCAGCAGAAAGGTCTGGTCGTCGTCGCTCTGCCCGACGTTGATCGCATCGAGCGGCAGCGGAATGGCCTCGGTAGGCGGCGCGTCGGCGCCGCCGGGACTTTGCCGGCGCTTGGCCTCACACCCCAGGCTCAGCAGCATGCTGACCAGGTATTTCACATCCTGGGTTCGCAGGCGAAGGTCCACAGGGCCATCCTCGCTGCGTTGGATCTCAAGGGCGATGGCATCGCCACTGGGCGCGACATTGCCGACGACATGAACGACGAACGGCGTTCCGCGTCCGGTTTGTTCGTCCTGCGCGCTCAATTGCGCCTCCTTTTCTTTATCGCGCGACCCGCTTCGCCGCCCCGGCAGAAGACCGCTCGGCGCTGTCTGATCCGGCTTGCTCGCTGTGCGCGATGCGATGTATATATCCATATATAGCGAGGTACGGAAGAAGCTCGTGGCGTTCGACGCACAGTGCGATCTGGCCGCCGTCGTCTATGGCCCAGGCGACGATCCGGATGCTTTGTTTACCGCATTCGCGGGTGATTTGTGCCGTTCCGGACGTCATGTGATTGGTGCGATTCAAGTCGGCCGCAGCTGCCGATCTGAGACTCCGCGCCTCAGCGCCGTGGTGCTGCCCGAGGGAGAACTGGTGCCCCTGGCGGAAGACGCGCGGACTTGCGATGCCGGATGCCGGCTTGATGCCGCGCGGCTCGCCGGTGTCGCGACGCGGCTATCCGACGCGATGACGCGCGGTTCCGACCTTCTCATCATCAATCGGTTTGGGCGCACGGAAGCCGAAGGCAGCGGCTTGGCGGGGCTTATCGTCCGCGCCCTGGACGCGGACATTCCGGTTCTGATCGCTGTTCCTGAGTATCGTTTCGCGGCTTTGATCAAATTCTCAGACGGGATGAATGTCCGGCTGGCCTGCCGTCGCGACGCCCTTGACCGGTGGTGGCGATCGCTCGGGGAACCTGCCATGCGCCGCCAGGGAGGCGGTGCGCGCACCTTCTGTGAAGTCGCGAAATGACGCCCCTGGCGATCTGATCGCTTCGAATCAATCTCGGAATCAATCCCGATCTCGTCGCCAGGCTCGTCCCGGCGCCCCCGAAAGGGAAGGCGCCGGGCAAGCAATCGGGGTGCGTCGGGACAAGCCCGGCCACGACCGGGCAGAGAGGCTGTGGTTGAACAGTCGGCGAAATGTTGATCGCCCGGAGCGCGTCACCTCAAACCGTCATGAGCCCGTCTTGAGGCCCCCCTTTTCAAAGCCGCGATTGTATGCGATAAGCTCGCTATATCTGATAGGATATAACGTGCGGAATGCAGCGAGCGATCATGTCGTCACGGACATCGGATCTGTTGTCGAGCCTCTTTTCCGGCGGCGTCCAGCCGGCGGCGCTGCCTCGCAGCATGATTCCAATGAAGACGCGCGCGCTCGGCGAAAAGTCAGCGGGCGAGTTCACCCCGCCGGTTGCCAAAAAACGCACGGCGATCTGGGACATGCACCACAGCGTGCATTGCTCGATCATCGGCACTTGTCTGTCGAGCGCCGAGATCCGCCGGCTGCTGATCAAGCTTGGCATTCCCGGCGCCGAAAGCGCCGATGACCATGACTTGCATAAGCAGGGCGTGGCGCTCGCCGGCAGGGCGCAAGGCGGCGCGAAATTCATCCAGAAGGCGCTTGACCACCGCCACGCGGCGGCAATCAGAGAGTTCGCCAAAGCCAAGGACGAAGGCACGCTGCGCCGCCTTTGGGACGAGGCCCTCAAACGAGGCGATATTCCGGGCGCCTATTGGGCGGTGCTCAGCCACCCCGCCGCAACCGACGCCATCATGCGCAAAGCGTTCGGCGACGTGCATATGCTCTCTCATATGGTCGGCGCCGCCAATCGCGCGGATATTCGGCGTCTGTGCCGGCTCGAGGAAGAAAACGCTGCATTATCGGCCAAGCTTGAACAGCAGCAACGCCAACTGCGCGACGGCTTCACTGAGCGCGAGCACAAGATCCGCCTTCTTAACGAGGCGCTGGGCCGCGCGCTTGCCCGGGCGCCGGCGGCGCCAGAGAACGCGGACGAGGATGCCCGCGCCGCCAAGGAGGCGATCATTGACCTTGAGCGTCGCCTCAATCGCGAAATCGCCCGGCGCCAGCGCCTCGAAAGCCGTCTTGAGGCAGCGCTCAACGCGCAGTCGCAGGCCGAACGCGCGCGGCACGACGCGCTGCGGGAATGTGAAAGCGTGCGGCGAGAGCTGGCGCTTGCCGAGGCGCAGATCGCGGTCTGGCTCGCACAAGACCGCAATTCTGTCGCTTCGGAACTGAATGGCGCGCAGGTGCTCTACGTTGGCGGCCGGGCGCACCAGGTCCCGCAGCTCAAAGCCGTCGTGGAACGCGCCGGCGGCGCTTTGCTCTATCACGACGGCGGAATCGAACACAGCATGACATTGCTGCCGGGCCTTATCAGCCGCGCCGATTTCGCGGTGTTTCCGGTCGATTGCATCAGTCACGACGCGATGGGAATTTTGAAGCGTCAGTGCCGGCAGTCAGCAAAGCAGTTTGTTGCGTTGCGCACTTCGAGTCTGACAAGTTTGCTTTCAGGACTTGCGACGCTGGCCGGGACGCAACGGCCGGCTGCGGCTATGAGCTGAAACGCAGCAACAGCCGATTTCGATTGCGGGGAGGGGGGGGGGGTCGGGAGATGTGGCACCGCCGTGCACCACGGCGCCCCCCCACCCCGTCCCTCCCCACAAGGGGCGAGGGAGTCGCGAATGGCTCGTCCGCCCTTTAACCTGACGCTATGAGGGTCGCCCCTGCATCATCCTTGAGGCCCGCTTTTCGCAACGTTCCAATCTTTTCGGATTGCCAGGGCGAGCGACCAGCCGTCAATCGGTGCCGACCATGACGTCCGAAGCCTTAATCACCGCGTAAGCCGGCTGCCCCGCAGCCAATTTCAATTCGTCGGCCGCTTCGTTTGTTATCGAAGAGGTGATGACCGATCCGCCAATGTCGATGCGAACATGCGTCGTCGTCTGTCCCTTCTTCACCTCTGTGATCCGCCCCTTGAGCATATTTCGTGCGCTGACCTTCATGACTTTCTCCGTTCCATTTCGCGCGCGAGCAAGCGCACGGAGGACTGACCAAAGCATCTCTGTCGCGTCACCGAGTTGCCGACGCCCGAGTCAAGAATCGCAACCGTTCGCACAGATTTTGGTTCCTCGTTTTGACGGGCGCCGCTCCCCGGCAATCCGGATGCGATTTGTCTCAAGCCGTCAAATCAGCCCGTCATGCTCGCCAGGCCGGAGCGTCGGCACGGTGCGCGGCGCCTCGCGAAATCCCCGGTCGATGGGCACCGGCAGGGCAGGCATCACGGCGCCCTTCGCGGTGACGACTTTGTGGGCAAACAGGCCGCGGGCGGCGAAATGCGGATCGCGGAGGGCGTGTTCAAGGTCCTTCACGATGGTGACGCAGCAATCGGCTGCGGCAAGTACCGGCTCCCATTCCTCCGCTGTCCGCTTCGCGATGATGCGCCCGACAGCCGCGGTGGTTGCGGCGGGATCGACCTGATCGTCTGCGAGCGGCGCCTCAAGGCCGATCGCGGCGCAGAAGGCGAGCCAGAATTTCTGCTCCAATGCCGCACAGGCGACGAGCTTGCCGTCGCCGGTCGGATAAAGCTGGTAGCGCGGCGACCCGCCGGTCAGACGCGCCGCGCCCGGCGCCGGAAAGCGATGCTCCGCGAAGCCTGACGCCAGCGCGTGCCAGGCGAAAGTAAACATCGCATCCGTCATGGCGATATCGATGAAACAGCCCGTGCCGGTGGCGTCGCGGCGGCGCAGGCCGAGGAGAATGTTGATCACGGCCGGCATCGCGCCGCCGCCGATGTCGGCGATGAGCGCGGGCGGCGCGGTCGGACGATCTGGCGGGCCGGGAGACAGCGCGAGGAGCCCAGTAGCGGCGATGTAGTTGAGATCATGGCCGGCTTCGTTGCGGCGCGGGCCCTCCTGACCGTAACCCGTAATGGCGCAATAGACGGCCCGCGGATTCACGGCCTTCACGGTTTCATAGCTAAGCCCGAGCCGCGCCATCACGCCCGGCCGGAATTGCTCGACCACGACATCGCAGCGCTCGAGAAGCGGCGTCAGCCGGGCGGGAGCATCGGGCGCTTTGAGATCAAGTACGATGCTTTTCTTGCCGCGATTGAGCAGAGCATAGACGGCGCTTTCGCCGTCGATATATGGCGGATGGCGGCGCAGCTCCTCGCCGCCCGGCCGCTCGATCCTGATGACCTCGGCGCCCGCTTCCGCCAGCATCAAGGTGGCGAGCGGCCCTGGGAGCAGCGTGGTGAAATCCAGAACCACGATGCCGGACAGCGGTTGTGCCATGGCGGCGCCTTTCGCAAAGCCCTTCCCCACCCGCCCTTGCTCGTAGAGGGCAATCGCATGTGGCCAGCCCTCGCCGTGCTCCCTTGTGAAGGCGGCGACCCCATGCGATTGCCTCCTGCTCGCGGGAAGGGGAACGATTGCCGCGTCAAGTCCGGCAATGACCCTGGGTGAATGCCCGCAGGACGCGCTCTTATGCGTCGATTTGCCATGTAGCGGCGTTTCGAGCAAACGCGGACATGCTATGCGCAATGCCGATGATCGGGCCTTGGAGAGGGCCACGAGCCTGCGCGGGGTTCATGTGGGACGCGATCATCGACAATAGGCGGGGGCGACCATGCAACGCAAAGTGATGATCTCGTGCGCCGTCACGGGGTCGGCAGATACGCCGCGGAAAAATCCGGCGGTTCCAGTAACGCCGCAACAGATCGCGCAATCGTCCGTCGACGCGGCCAAGGCGGGCGCTGCCATTGTCCACATCCATGTGCGCGATCCGTTGACGACGCGGCCCAGCATGGACGGCACGCTGTATCGTGAGGTCGTCGATCGCATCCGGTCGAGCGGCGTCGATGTGCTGATCAACCTCACTACCGGTCCTGGCGCGCGCTTTGCCCCCGGCATGGATGATCCCCTCAAGCCCAGCCCGGCAACCACTCTGAAATCGCCGGCCCAGCGAGTCGAGCATGTGCTGGCGCTGCTCCCTGACATATGCAGCCTCGACATGGGCAGCATGAACATGGGCGGCCACGTCTTCGTCAACTCGCCGGCCTATCTCGAAGCCATGGCCATCGCGATACGCGACGCGGATGTGCTGCCCGAGCTTGAAGTGTTCGAGGCCGGGCACCTTTTGCTGGCCAAGCGCATGATCGAGACTGGCCACATCAAAGCGCCCGGCATGTTTCAGATCTGCCTCGGCATCGCCTGGGGGCAGCCGGCGACGCCGGAGGCCATGGCCTACATGCGCAGCCTGCTGCCGATGGGGTCTCCGTGGTTCGCATTCGGCATATCGCTGCATCAGTTTCCCATGGCGGCGCAAGCCGTGCTGCTCGGCGGCCATGTGCGGGTCGGCCTGGAGGACAACATCTATCTGGCTAAAGGCGAGCTTGCCCCGAGCAACGCGGCGTTGGTCGAAAAGGCGGTGCGGATCATCGAACTCCTGGGCGATACCGTCGCCACGCCGGCCGAGGCACGCGAATTGCTGGGGAGATAGCTTATGGGTGACGGACGAATGCCTCGTGGGCCGCCCGGACATTGCGCGCATTTCGGGCGCCGCGCCCGTTGGCAGAAATGCGCCGGCAAAGATTGAGGCGCGATCGGCCGCCCTTCGCGCCTTCGCATCCCGGGTTGAGCCGGGCGGCCTTGACGCTCGGGCAGGTGGACCCTGATCGCTTTCGCTCAATCCGGGCTATGGGCCCAAGGGTGGACTCTGGCCGAATGCGTCAACCCGGGTAGGGGTAGTCGTACGGATAGCAGAGGTTGACCCAGCCGTAAGCCGTCCACGCCCAACAACTGCCGTCGTCGTACCAGTAGTAATCGTACCCAAACCCCGGAATGAAGCCAAATACGCGCCGCCCATGAAAATGGTGGCGGCCGTCATGGGCAAAACGGGGAGGTCCACCGGCAAAGCGGCGTCCCCCAAACGCGTTGCCAGGGTTGCGCCCCACGAACGCGCTGCCGGGGTTGCGCCCCACAAACGCATTACCGGGCACGCCACGGTTCACAAATGCGTTGCCGGGGACGCCGCGCCCTACAAACGAGTTGCCGCCGGCAATTCCGCGGGTCCCGATGCCGGGAGCAAACCCGCCTCCCAGGCCGCGGCCGCCGAAGCCTCCTCCGGAGAAACCGCCGTGGCTAAAGCCGCCCGCGAATCCGCCGCCGCCAAAGCCGCCGTGGCCGCCTCCAAAGCCTCCGCCTCCAAAACCACCCCCGCCGTGGCCTCCTCCACCGCCGCCGCCATGTCCTCCGCCGCCTCCAAAGGCTACCGCACCAGTCGGAATCGACGCGACGCCAAGTGAAACCGCCGCCGCCAGCACAACAGCGAGCTTACGCAGCATGACACTCCTCCCACATCCAAAGCCCGCGTTCTGATCATTTCAAAACGCGGCGCTATTCGCCCTTAGCCAATTAAATATCTGCGGCGGTTGCGTTTACTATACGACGATCGAATGCCTGTGACATCGAGTCGCCGTGATCGCGATCACGGATCTGAGAGTTGTGGATTGTCTCAGGGCTCTCATTGACCGCAGAACCGTGGGGCCCGCAGCGCGCTCATCAAGCTGCGGCGCATTGCGT
>JAJPKK010000019.1 GCA_021323775.1 Hyphomicrobiales bacterium | reverse complement strand
GCTGCCGCCGCCCGCGACAAAGAGCATCCAAGCGATCAAGGCCGCGAGTGATCGCGGCGGGGCCGCCTGCGCGTCCTGACCCACTCGATTTTCAAAAGAGCCAAAATCCTCTGTAGGGTAGACCAACTGGGTGTTCGACCGCAGGAATTGAGAGTAGGCTGTGGCCTCACGCGTTTCTGCGAACGAAAATCCGCGTGGCATCAGAAAAACTCAGTCGCTGTAGTGGAGACTTTCGGGATGCCGTCTTTGATTTCATTCATTTTTTGCTGCGAATTGGCTAAGTTGGGTTAGTTGAGTCGACGCGTTCACCCTTGTCCACGTCGCGAGCTGATTCGAAACGGAGGTTCACATGGACTGGAATAGGGTGGAAGGAAACTGGAAGCAGATTAAGGGCAAGGTGAGGGAGAAGTGGGGGAAGCTCACTGATGACGATCTCAACGTTATAAACGGCCGTCGAGACCAACTCGAAGGCAAGATTCAGCAGCGGTACGGTCTCGCGAAGGATCAAATTCGCAAAGATATTGATGACTGGTACAGCAGTCAAAGGTGGAACTGAGTTTCGCAAATCTGATTACGTTTGACAAACCGATCACCACCCATGGACCCGCGCAGGAGCGCGGCAGCATCACCAATCTCACCTTAATGCTGAACTATACCTTCAAAAACCGCATGGAGAATGGCCGCCGTCATCGCGTTTGCGACTGCCCCAGGCGTTTCTCTGGCTCAGCAGGAACGCGGACCTCAGCAGGAACGCGGACCTCAGCAGGAACGCGGCGCACCGGCAGAGAAAATGGCGCCCCATAATGCGTCTGGGGTCCACCACCAAGCGCCGAATGGCCGCATCGGCGAGGCACCCAAAACACGGGCCGCTCGGAGACCACCGGACAAGCTCCCCGCGAGGATCGACAGAGCCGGCCGAGCGAGCGCAACTCGGAGCAGGAGCGCGGCAGAACCGAACAGCCTCTCAGGTCCGAACAGCCTCTCAGGTCCGAACGGAGGAATGAGCAGAACCGTACGACCGGCCAGGCACCGCGCGAGGATCGATTGAATCGAGCGCCGGAGCAGAACCGCGCAACTGGTCAAGCGCCGCGGGAAGACCGAACAAACCGTGCGTCCGAACAGAAGAGGTTCGAACAGGAACGAGAGAGAACTGACCGCACGGAAGGTAATCGGGTGACGACCGGCCAGGGTGCTGCTGGGGCGAGAGGCAATGTGACCGTCGACCTGACGCCTGAGAAGCGCACCCGCATACACGAAGTCATCGTCCAGCAACGAAACGCTCCGCGAGTAAGCAGCCCGAATTTCGACATCTCAATCGGTACCCGAGTGCCGCGCGCCGTGAGGTTCGCCGCTCTTCCGCGGACCATCGTGGAAATCGAACCCGAATGGCGCGGCCTTGGATATTTCATGGTCGGGGACCGAATGGCGATCATCGACCCAAGGTCGATGGAAATAGTGGCGATTGTCGAGGTATAGCGGCGACGTTCATCGCGTCCGGCGACGACGCAGCGCCTGCGTATTGGCAGGGTGATCTGCGCCCAGGTTTGGGCGCGGGTTTTTTTTATTACTCCGCCGCCGCGGTCGCGGGCCCGGACACGCGAGCCAGCAGCGATTGCGGCGAATCGGTCGACTTGAGCGAGGCGAGGGTGACCATCGCCTCCATGCGGCCGCTGCCTTCGCGTTCAAACATCGTCTGCCGCAGGGTGCTGCCGATCCGCCGGGCGATGACGTGGCAATGCTGCAGCGCCGTAGCGGTCATCGCCACGGTGATCGCGCCGTCCGCAGTCTGGCAGGCGATGTCGGCAGCGCGGATGAGCCGGCTTACGAGCCGCGCCGCATCGACCTGTCCGCGGCGCGTAAGGCCAGCCGGGAGATCGAAGCGGGCGATCGACATTGGGGCATTGCGCGCGCGTGAATCCGCGATTGCCCGCTCCAGGTCGCGCTCGAACGCCGCGACCGTGAGCAGGGTGGTCTCGGGATCGAGCATGCCGCCAGCGTCAAGCGAGGCCATGTGACGGCGCAGCCGCGCCGCGAAGGCATGGACGCGCACCAGAGGCGTCAGGTGAGCGACGATATCAGCGGCGGCGCCCTTCACCGGCTCAATGCCGGCGAGGCGAGCCCGGTCAATCGAGCCAGGAAGCTCCGGCACGACGCCGACCGGCAAGTCGCGGAAGCGGCAATCCTCGCTGAGCGCGGTGAGGAAAGCCTCCACCGTCGACGGGCCAAAACCTTCGCCAATGATGACGCCATCAACGTCGCGAATGTTGAGATAGCGCGCTGCCGTTTCGACGCTGAGCGCGCCGATGAAGCTGACGCGCTCGCCCACTGCGGCGGCCAGCGGCGGATAGTGGCGCCCCCGTCCCGCCACCAGCACCGTCGCCTCCTCGAGCGGATCGGTGTCGGGGAGCAACGGCGCGTCGGCGCCGTTGCGGCGCAGCGAATCGATCCGCTGCAGCACCGTCCGGTGCAACGTCCGCGCGCTGAGCGCCGCCGCAAGGCGGGCGATAATCTGTTCGTTCGGCGCATTCGCATCGATCGGCAGCGCCTCAAGGGCTGCCGCGCGGCAATCGCTGACCCGCACCATGACCGGCATGAACGGCGCCGGCATGGCGTCAATGGCGGCCATGAGCTCGTCGGCAAGAAGCGGCGCCGGCGCCGGGTCCGCATCAGCAAACAGAACGGCGACCGGCTCAATTCGCGAAAGCGCGCCCGCGGCCTCGGCGAGGCCGCTCTCGACCACCGGCGCTGCGCCGGCCTCCGCCAGCGCAACCGCGAGCTTGCGGTCGTCGGTGCGGTCGGAGATGACGAGGATTGGGCCGGCAAGCGACATCTTGCTCAACTTAGGCTGAATGCGGGCCCAACCTACGGGACGCCTGTTAACGTCTCGTCAATAGGATTATGAGTTTGCTCCGCTCCGACGCCTTCCCATGCTCATGTTTCGCTGGAGAAAGAGGCATGACAAC
The DNA here is from genome assembly GCA_021323775.1 of Hyphomicrobiales bacterium. Classification (GTDB taxonomy): domain Bacteria; phylum Pseudomonadota; class Alphaproteobacteria; order Rhizobiales; family Xanthobacteraceae; genus JAJPKK01. Next base: position 44,902 of record JAJPKK010000019.1, on the reverse strand, counting down.
ACGACGCCCGCTGATTGCCGGCAACTGGAAGATGAACGGCCTCAGGGCGTCGGTCGAGGCGTTCTGCCAAATCGTGGCAGGCGCCAATGAGCTGCGCGAAAAGGTCGACTTCATAGTGTGTCCGCCAGCGACCCTCATTTTCCAGTTCATCGGGAGTTGCGACAGCGGCAGCGTCGAGGTTGGAGGCCAGGATTGCCACGCCGAGCCAAGCGGCGCGTTCACGGGGGATATCTCGGCCGAGATGCTGGCCGATCTCGGCGCCCGCGCCGTGATCGTTGGCCACTCTGAACGCCGCGCGTTCCACCACGAAAGCGACGCCGATGTGCGGCGCAAAACCCAGGCGGCCTGGCGGGCCGGACTCCTCGCCATCGTGTGCATTGGCGAGACCCGCGATGAGCGGGCGGCCGGCCGGACCCTGTCGGTCGTTGGCGCGCAGTTGGAAGGCTCCATTCCGGACGAGGCAACCCCCCGCAATCTCGTCATCGCCTATGAGCCCGTATGGGCGATCGGCACCGGGCTCACGCCGACGCCTGCCGATATCGCCGAGGTCCACGGCTTCATCCGCGAGCGGCTTAACGCTCGGTTTCCGGTCTCAGCGCAGGGGATCCGCATCCTCTACGGCGGTTCGGTGAAGCCGTCGAACGCCAAGGAGTTGTTGGCGGTCGACAATGTGGACGGCGCGCTGGTCGGCGGCGCGAGCCTCAAGGCTGAGGAGTTCCTGGCGATTGCCGGGGTGTACGCGTAGGCGCGCCCGGCCTGCGCGGAGGGATGTTGGCCTGGCGGTTGTGCGCGACCGTTCTGGACCACGCTTTCGATGAGATCGAGTCCCTTCCCTCCGTCGTCGTGGCCGCGCCCGTCGGGGCCATCCACGTCTTTCTTGCGGCGGCTCAGCGAGCAAGACGTGGCTGGCCCGGACTAGCCAGGAGAGGATACATGACCGCACCTGATCCGCTCGTCGAGACGCCAAAATCGCCCTTGCCGAGAGGGGCCGTCCATACATGACGTAAGAAGAATGGTTCAATATGACCGGAACATGTCCTAACATGCGATGCCCGATCGGAAACCGGGCAGACGGGAAGCCTTGGGAGCGAAACGGAAATGAAGGTCATGATGATGCTGTGGGCGGGCGCGGCTGTATGCTTGGCGTTCTCGGGCGCCGGCGCGATTGCGGCGGATGCTTCTCACGGCAAGGAGTTGTTTGTTGCCTGCGCGGCGTGCCACAGCGAGAAGACCGATGCGATCGGGCCAAGCCTCAAGGGCGTCTTCGGCCGCAAGTCGGCGTCGCTTGATGATTTCCGCTACTCCAACCCGATGAAACGCGCAAACCTGATCTGGGACGCGGCCAATCTGCGCGCCTATCTGCTGGATCCCCAGGCCAAGGTGAAGGGCAATCGCATGCCGTTCGGCGGCGTCGCCAATCCCTCCGAGGCGGACGATCTCGTCGCTTTTCTGCAGACCTATAAGTAGGTTCGCAGGGTGGGTTGAGCGAAGCGAAACCCGCCATCGACGCGCGTCCGCAAGGGCCTGATGGGTTTCGATTTCGCTCAACCCATCCTACGACCTAAACTTTCGCCAAGACTGGAGGGGACCAACAGCCCTAAAAGGCTCAGGTGGGCAGCGATCCGACGATCGGCGGTCCGGCCTGGGTGGCCACCCGGGCCGGACCGTTCCTTGCGGAACGGGCCTCACCATACTGATTCGCGCTAATGCAAGGGTGGGCGAAGGCGCGCTCTTGCGCGCCGTGCCCACCAGGGCGCGGCCTTTTCGAGGGCTGGTGGGCGCGCGCTGACGCGCTTTGCCCACCCTGCGGCCTACCGCCACCCTACGGCCTACCGCGGCTCCTCCACCACAACCAGCGCATCAAGCGCAAGCACGCCGGCGCCGCGCTCGAACACCATCAGCGGATTGATCTCGATCTCCGCGATCTCCGCCCGTGCGCGCACCAGGGCTCCGATCCGCCCGACGATGTCGATCAATGCCGCGGCGTCCCGCGCAGGCGCGCCGCGGGTCCCTGCGATGAGCGGCGCCGCTTTGAGCTTCTCAAGTTCGACCCCAAGCTCTGACGGGTCGAGATCCGCCGGCAACACGAGAATATCCTGCAGCGCTTCGGTCCAGATGCCGCCGAGGCCGATGACGACGACGGGCCCCCAGTCCGGGTCGCGGCGCGCGCCGACGATCATTTCGAGGCCACCCTTCGCCATCGCTTCGACGAGCACGCCGTCGATCGCGATGCCGGGGTGGCGCCGCAGAACGGACTGGTGCATCTGACGCCACGCCGACGCCAGCGCCGCCGCATCGCGAATATCGAGCACGACGCCGCCGGCATCGCTCTTGTGGGGGAGCGCGCCGGCCTGCAGCTTGAGCGCAACCGGGTAGCCGATCTGCGCCGCTGCGGCCTGCGCGGCAGGAAGATCACGCGCCAACGCAGCCTTCGGAACCGGAATGCCGAGGCCCGCAAGATATGATTTCGCCACATGCTCCGGCAGCACGCCGATGCCGGGGAGCGCCGGCGCTGGAATCGCAGACGGCGGCGTCCGCCTCTGCGCTGCGGCCCGGGCATGCGCAATGACGCGCGCGAGCGCCCGCAGGCCGCGTTCGGGCGAACGAAACAGGGGAATTCCGGCAGCGCGGACGTTTTCGGCGGCGCCGGGCGGCAGCGCCACCTCATCGCCCAGCAAGCCGAGAACGGCGGGCTTGCCGGCGCCGGCCGCCGCCTTGAGGATGGCGGTGATCTTGGCCGCCGCGAATGCGCTGTTCGCACTCACAATGGGCGCAACGAATACGCTGCCGAATGCCGCATCGGCGAACAGCGGCTTCAGGGTCCGCGCATAGAGGTCAAGATCCAGAATGCCTTGTGCGGTCAAATCGAGGGGATTGCCGGGCGCCATGAAATCGGGCAACTCGCCCTTGAGCGCATCGGCCGTTGCGGGCGAAAGCGGCGGCAGATCAAGGCCGACCGCCTCGGCGAGATCGAGCGTCATCCCCTTGAATGCGCCGGAGTCGGTCAGGATCGCGGGACCGGCGGCCGGCATGTTTGGAAATCGCGCCATCAATTCGGAAACATCGATCAGCTCGTCCAGGCCATCGACCGCGATTACCCCCTCGCGGGCCGTGAGCGCGCGCATGACGGCGTGATCGCCGGCGAGCGCGCCGGTGTGGGATTGCGCTGCGGCGCGGGCCGCCGCGCTGCGTCCGGGATGCAGCAGCACGATCGCCTTGCCGGCCTGCCTGGCGCACGCCGCGAGCTTGAGGAAGCGTTGCGGCTGCCGGATTTGCTCGGCGAACACGGCAACCACGCGGGTCATCGCGTCGTCGAGCAGAAATTCGATGTAGTCCTCGAGCCCGAGCACGGCTTCGTTGCCGGTCGAGACAGCGAACGCCACCGGTACGTCCCTGGCAAGAAGCGCAGTGCGCAGAATCGACGACAGGCCGCCGCTCTGCGCCACGATGCTGAGGCTTGGACCGGTCGGCGGCTTCGAACGCTGCTGCGGCGAAAAGGTCAGCGGAATGCCGTCGACATAGTTCATGATGCCGAGGCAATTGGGGCCGCAAATGGCCATGCCGGCCTCGCGCGCCACCGTGGCAATGCGCTCCTGCGCGGCCTTCCACTCGCCGCCCGCCTCCGCAAAGCCAGCCGCAAATATGATGGCGGCGCCAACCGAGCGCCGCGCGCAGGCCGAGATGGCCGGCTCGATCGCCCCCCGCGGGATCATCAGCAGGACCGCATCGACCCCTTGCGGGAGATCATCGATCGACGCGACGCAGGCACGTCCCTTGATTTCCATTGAGCTGCGGCTGACGAGGTGAATCTCGCCGCGATAGCCGTAGCGTTCGAGGTTCTCGAGCACGCCGCCGCCTCCCGAGCCGCGCTGCGGCGAGACGCCGACGATCGCGATCGACCGCGGCCGCATCAGCCGCGCGATGTCGATGCGGTGCGTCGTCGATGGGGGCATGTTGCTGGCCGCCGCCCTTAGATTTCTCCTTCGGTTCCGCGGCGCATCGGAGCGAGCCCCGGTTTGAAGGATTTCTCGTCGAGGAACTGTTTGAGCCCTTGAGAGCGGCCCTGCTCCGGATCAAGATAGCGCGCCTGGTGACTCTTCGCCATGAGATAGTCGTCCGCGAGTTCCCACGGCATGCCCTGTACGGCCCGCACGGCGACCTTTGCGGTTCGCAACACGGTGGGATTCTTGCTGAGCAGAACCTTGGCAAGCTCGCGCGTGCGCGCGCGCAGGCGCTCCTTTGGCACCGCCTCGTTGACGAGCCCCATGGCGGCGGCTTTGCGGCCGTCGAAGGTCTCGCCCGTCATGACATAGTACATCGCGTCCCGCAGATTCATCGCCGCCACCACCGAACGGGTCACGTTGCCGCCCGGGATGATCCCCCAATTGATTTCCGACAGGCCGAACACGGCTTCCTCCGCGGCGATCGCCAGATCGCAGGCAATGAGCGGCGTAAAGGCGCCGCCGAAGCACCAGCCATTGACCATGGCGATGGTCGGCTTCGGATAGGCCATGAGCTGGCGCCATTGCCACTGCCAGGCTGAGCGCCGCTTGTGCACCTGCTGCGTATAGGGCAGGTCGTCGAGGTCGCGAAAAAATTCCTTCAGATCCATTCCGGCCGAAAATGAATCGCCCATGCCGGTCAGGACCACCACGCCGCAGGCATCATCGACTTCAAGATCGTCGAGGACTTTCAGCATCTCGTCATTGAGCGCCGGGTTCATGGCGTTGCGCTTGTCGGGCCTGTTCATCGCCACCCAGGCAATCCCGTCCTCAAACTCTACATGTACATTCCCTCCGGACGACACCGCCGAAGTTTTCATTTGCTCGCGGTCTTTTGCAGGCGCCATGAACGCTTTCCCTTCAACTGGTTCCGATGACTGGGCGGCCTTCCGCGCCGGCGTTCCGGTCCGCCGGCGCCGACCCGGCGCGGCGCGTGAAGCGGACACAGATCGTGGCGAGCGCGGCGATGAAGACGGGCATCGAGACGGTCGCGAAGATAGAGGCTGCCGACCACCGCCCGGCAAGCATCGCTCCGCCCGCCATGGGCCCGAACACCGAGGCGACGCGCCCGGCGCCGAGCGCCCAGCCAACCCCGGTCGCCCGCATCTCGGTGGGGTAGACCATGGAGGCGAGGGCATTGATGCCGCCCTGGCCGCCGATCACGAACAGGCCCGCGGAGAAAACCGCAATGGCGGCGAGCGTAGCGTCGGCGCTCGCAAGCCCGATCAGAATGATGGAGACGCCGGCCGCAACATAGTTAGCGGCGAGCGCCCGGGTGGCGCCGTGCCGGTCGATGAAGTAAGCGAGGATCAGCGGCGACACGATGCCGCCGAGCGAAAACAGCGCCGCGATGGCGCCTGCCTGTTTCAGGTCGACGCCCGCGAAGACGCGGAGGAAGGTGGGCATCCACGACGCGATGAAGGTGAGCACGAACAGATTCATGGCGTAGCTCAGCCACAGCAGCAGGGTGGTCGGCGCGCGGCCGTGTCGGAACAGGGCGGCGACCGGCATCGCGCCGGACTTCTCCTCGCGGATCGTGAAGCCGTGCGTGCCCGAAAGGTCCAATGTCGGATCAATGCGCCGCAGACGCGCCGCCACCTCGTCGTTGCGGTCGCCTTTGAGAACCATGAACCGGATCGACTCCGGCAGCAGGACGTAGAGCAGGGCGGCAATGAAGAGCGGCGTAAGCCCGCCCATCCAGAAAGCCGCCTTCCAGCCGAATTGCGCCGCCAGCGCCGAGGCAATCGAACCGCCGCCGCCTGCGCCCACCGTATAGCCAATAAAGAGGATGATCACGAGGGTCGGCCGGCTGCGCTGCGAGCAGTATTCGGAGGTTACCGCCACAAGGTTCGGCACCACTGCGCCGAAGAAGAACGAGGCGACAAAGCGCAACACGGCAAGCTCGCCCACCGATGCCGCCAGCGTGCCTGCGAGCGTGAGCAGGCCAAGCAGCGCCGTGCAGATGAGAATGATGTTGCGGCGACCGAAGCGGTCGGCGAATGGCGACACCGCATAGGCGCCGAGACCGAGACCGATGGTCTGAAACACAAAGATCGACGTCACTGCGGAGAAAGGCACGCCGAAGTCCTGCGCCAGCGCCGGCGCCAGATAGCCAACGACGAACACGTCGTAGCCGTCCACCGTCATGACCAGCGTGCACAGTGCGAAGATGAGGATGCGATAAGCGCCGAATCTCGGGCGGTCGAGGAACTCGCTGACGTCAAAGACGGCGGACCCATGCGATGTGCCGCTCATGTTTCCCTCCCGTCGGACACGCCCCTGCTGCCTGGCGGCGACCGCCCTTGCTCCCCTGCGGAGGACACGGGAGCAGGTCTTAAGAATGTATCCCTCGCCGAGAACGGTTGATTTTAAGGCGCGCCTCGTTTATCAGGAGGCCTATCAGGCTCCCTGATATAGTCAAGTCGTTCTTAAGTCGCCGCAAGGTGCGAGATGCCGCAACATGCAAGGCTGAGTTACCTGGTGCGGCAGGCGCAGCTTGCAATCTACCAGCGGCTCGATCAGGCCCTGCGCAGTTTCGGTCTTACGCCCGCCCAGTACACCGTCCTCGCCATTCTCAGCCGCCGCGGCGAGAGCTTGTCCTCGGCGGCGCTCTCGCGCCGGCTCGGGGTGAGCCCGCAATCCGCCAATGAGATCGTAGCGTCGCTGAGTGCGCGGCACTTGGTATGCCGCACGGAGGGCGCAGAGAATCGCCGCGTCCGCCGGCTCGAACTCACGCCGAGAGGCCGAAACCTGCTGGCGCAGTGCGATGTCGAGGTCGACCGGCTTGAGGAGGCATTTTTTGGCGCGCTGGCGTCGCCCGAGCAGGAGACGCTGCGGCGGCTGCTCATCCGGCTCATCGCCGCCGATCGCGGCGCGCAGGCGGCGGACTCGTTGCGTTTATCCATCGAACCGGCGAAACGCAGTGGCGCTCGGGGCGGGCGGGCGTAAGGGGCATTCCGCGAGACCAAGGCGTGGCGAAGAATAACTGCGCCACTTGTGGTCCCCTCCCCCGCTTGCGAGGAGCGGAGTCCGCTGCGCCGCCGCGCAATAATCGAGGCGATGAATTCCGCGGAAGAGCCCAAGCCCTCGAGCCGAAGCCTGGGGAGAGGCTCTCCACCCCGATCAAGCGGAGCGGCGCGTCGACCGATTGAGCGCTTGCTTCAGCTTCGCACCTTCACGTAGCTCCCCGGCGCGTCTTCGAGCGGTGCGAAGGGGCCCACGCCCGGCGAACGCGCCGGGACCTCTTCGGCGTCCTGTGCCTTGATCCAGGCAAGCCAGTCGGGCCACCACGATCCGGGGTGTTCGGTCGCGCTCTTGAGCCATCCCTCGAGGTCCTCGCCGCGCGGCGCGCCGCCCGTCCAGTACTGATACTTTGCCTTGGCAGGCGGATTGACAACGCCCGCAATGTGGCCCGACCCCGACAGCACGTACCGCGTCGGGCCACCGAAGAACGTTGAGCCGACATAGACCGATTTGGCCGGCGCGATATGGTCCTCGCGGGTGGCGAGATTGTAGACTGGGATCCTGATCTCCTTGAGGTCGATCCGCACGTTGTCGATCGTGAGCTTGCCCTTTGTGATGTTGTTGTTCAAATAGCAGTTGCGCAGATAATAGGAATGATTGGCCGCCGGCATCCGCGTCGCGTCGGCATTCCAATACAGGAGATCGAAGGCGAACGGCGCCTCGCCCTTGAGATAATTCTTGATGACGTAGGGCCAGATCAGATCGTTGGAGCGCAACAGGTTGAAAGCGGTCGCCATCCTGGAACCTTCAAGATAGCCGCGCTCGGACATCTGGCGTTCGACGGCGGCGACCTGCTCTTCTGTCGCGGCGAATACCTTCAGGTCGCCCGCAAAGGTGAAGTCGACCTGGGTGGTGAGGAAGGTCGCCGACGCGGCCCGGTCGTCCCGCTTTCCGGCCATGTAGGACAGCGTGATGGCGAGCAACGTGCCGCCCACACAATAGCCGACCGTGTTGACCTTCTCCTCGCCGGTGATCTTGGCGACCACGTCGAGCGCTTCGAGCGGACCCTCGTGCATGTAGTCGGCAAAGCTTTTCTGGGCGAGCCTCTCGTCGGGGTTGACCCAGGAAATCACGAAGAGGGTCAGCCCCTGATCGACGCACCATTTGATGAAGGACTTTTCCGGCGTCAGATCGAGGACATAATATTTGTTGATCCAGGGCGGCACGATCAGCAGCGGACGCTTCAACACGCGTCCGGTTGAGGGCGTGTACTGGATGAGCTGCATCAGATCGTTTTGATAGATGACCTTGCCGGGCGTGACCGCGAGGTTGCGTCCGACCTCGAATTTCGACATGTCGGACTGGCGGATTTTCAGTTCGCCGTTGCCCGCCTCGATATCCTCGGCAAGCATCCGGACGCCGTGCACCAGATTCTCGGCGCTCCTGCTCAGCGTCGTGCGGAGCAGTTCCGGATTGGTAGGGATGAAATTCGACGGCGCGAGCGCGTTCACGATCTGGCGCGTGTAGAATTCGGCTTTCTGGCGCACCGCAGGGTCGAGCTCAACGGCATGCTCGACGAGGTACTTTGCCCAGTCTGCGAGCAGCAGGTAAGCCTGCTTGAGGAAGTCGAAATAATGGTTCGACGACCATTCCGGATCACTGAAGCGCTTGTCGCGCGGGTCAGGTTTCACCACCGGGTCGGCCGGCTCGCCTGCAAGCCGTCGCGACGCATTGGCAAATAGATCGAGAAAGCTCTTGCCCAGTCGCGTCTGCATTTCCACAGTGCGCCGGGGTTCTCCGTACCAGTATTCGGCGACCTGGCCGAGGGTCCGCGCAGCGTCTACGACCTCGTCGGAGTAATCGATTTTTCGGATGCCGTTTTCGCGCGGCCTGAAATAGGCCGCAGCCGCACGGCTCCCCTCCTCGATCAGGCGGGCCACGTTCCTGGTCAGGGCTTCCACGTCAATGTGGTAAGGATAGCCGGTTTCATGTTCCGGCTGCGCGCCAGCATCCGAATCTGGTGCAGCAGGCGGTTTCTTGACTGGTGGCGGCGCCTCCGCTTTGTGTCCAGGGGGCGTGGCCGCTGCGCCTTCCTCCTTAGGAGGCGCAGCCGCTGTGCGCTCTTTCGAAGGGGGCGTGGCCGCTGCGCTGTCCTCTTCAAGAGGCGCACCCGCCGTGCGTTCTTCCGCACGCACTGCTCGCATCTTCTCCCCCCCTGAACGCGGCGCCTCAGCCTTTGTCATCACCAGGGGCAAGGGAGGGGAGATGGCGGCCAGCGCCTCCGCCGGGGGCGCAGCAGGGGACGGAGGGGGCGTGACGGCTGGCGTCGCCATGCTCTGTGCCGGAGGGTGAGGTAATTTATTACTCCGCTCACGCACCCCGCTTGGCGGAGGAACGGACTTCACCTTGCGCCGGCGCACGCCAGGTTTGTTGCGAGGGATGGGTGACCGAGCCATTCCTGGATTTATCTTCCATGGGTTGGATATATCGCTAGATAATGCGCCGCTGCTACTTTACCATCGACCAGGCTCCCGTCGATTTGCTTCCGCACAAAGGCTGAAGTCGCGAAGATGCGAAGATTACAAAATTCCATCTTGAACACTCGCCGGAACTGGCAGGCCCTCGCGGGGCGGGCGCTCCTTTGCGTCGGCTCAGTGTTTCTCGTCGCTTGTTCCACCGCATTGTCCGAAATGCCGAAAGAAATCGGCGGCCTGCCGGCCGGGACGCCAGCGCGTCCCGACGTCGCACCCGAATACCCAGCCGTCCACGACATGCCGCCGCCCCGCACTGCCGCGGTGTTGACCGAGGAAGAAAGAAAGAAGGTCGAGGCGGAACTCGCCGCCATGCGCGCTGAGCAAGCCCGCCGCGCGAAGGCAACAGGCCTGCCGGAGTGACCAACTCCGGTGGTACGAGGCTGAAAGCAAATTCCTGCTGCGCACCGCTGATCCCGTGCTAAAAGCCCGCACCGCCGCCGGTACGGGGCTGCCCGTCGAGTCTCGCCGTCTTGTTTTGCGGCTTCGTCGGCTGGGTCAGGCCGTCCGACGCTGGGCTAGACGGGCAAAACTCGTGCCGGTTGCTCTTTCACTGCCTTCTTGCAGGGCAGTAGGAGGGGCGAAGGGCTGGGCGTCTGTTTTAGGCGTCTGGCCGTCCAGGCCTATCGCCGGCGGTCTTGATGCCGGGCCTGTCGCGTCGACTTTGCGTCCTGCACGTGTCGGGGAAGTTACGGGAGCACGGACAAGCAACCCGCGATGACGAGACGGCTTTATCGGTCATGCCGCTTACGGGCGTTGCGTAGGAGGAGCAAGCGTCGCGGCGTCATCGCCGGGCTTGTCCCGGCGATGACGATCGGGATACGGAAAGCGCGCGATTATCGGGAGGGCCGGGACAAGCCCGGCCATGAGCGGGGGAACGGTCCCGAGTTTTGCCCCCTCCGGGAGTTGCAGGCAGGAGATTGGGAACATGGAAGAGTTTCACCGCATCCGGCGCTTGCCGCCTTATGTTTTCGAGCAGGTGAATCGCGCCAAGGCGGCTGCACGCAACGCGGGGGCGGATATTGTCGATCTCGGCATGGGCAATCCGGATCTGGCCGCTCCGACTCACGTCATCGAGAAGCTCAAAGAGACCGTCGGTCGTCCCCGCACCGATCGTTATTCGGCCTCCAAGGGTATCCCCGGGCTGCGCCGCGCCCAGGCGGCTTACTACGCGCGCCGCTTCGGCGTGAAGCTCAATCCAGACACGCAGATCGTCACCACTTTGGGTTCGAAGGAAGGCTTCGCCAACGTAGCCCAGGCCATTACGGCTCCCGGCGACGTCATTCTCGTGCCCAATCCGAGCTACCCGATTCACGCGTTCGGTTTCCTGATGGCAGGCGGCGTAATTCGCTCCGTGCCATCCGACCCGACGCCCGCCTTCTTTGAGGCGCTGGAGCGCGCCTGCATGCACTCTATCCCCAAGCCGCTGGCGCTCGTCGTGTGCTACCCGGCGAACCCGACGGCGGCCGTTGCCGATATTGAGTTCTATCGGGACATCGTCGCATTTGCGAAAAGGCACAATCTGATCGTGCTCTCCGATCTCGCCTATGCGGAGGTTTATTTCGACAACAATCCTCCGCCCTCGATCCTGCAGGTGCCAGGCGCGATGGATGTGTCGGTCGAGTTCACTTCGATGTCGAAGACCTATTCGATGCCGGGCTGGCGGTTCGGCTTTGCGGTCGGCAATGAGCGGATCATCGCCGCGCTCGCCCGGGTCAAGTCCTATCTCGACTACGGCGCTTTCACGCCCATACAGGTCGCCGCCGCCGCGGCCTTGAACGGCCCCGACGACTGCATTTGCGAGATGCGCGAGACTTACAAGCGTCGCCGGGACGTTCTGGTCGAAAGCTTCGGCCGGGCGGGCTGGAGCATTCCCGCGCCGCGCGCGTCGATGTTCGCGTGGGCGCCGCTCCCTGAGGCGTTCCGTACCCTCGACACCGTCGAGTTTTCGACTTTGCTGATCGAAAAGGCGGAGATTGCGGTCTCGCCGGGCATCGGATTTGGCGAACACGGCGAAGGCTTTGTGCGCATCGCGCTGGTAGAGAATGAACAGCGGATCCGCCAGGCTGCCCGGAACCTGCGCCGCTTCCTTGAAACCGGTCCAGAAAAGTTGCACAACATCGTCCCTCTTGCGAGGCGGCGTTGAGCGGCGGCGCGACCCTCGCTCCTGGCGCTCTGACTCTGATGGCTTATTTCCATCGCGCAGACATCACTGTGCGTCGGGAAGCTGCAACACTGACAGGCGAAAGATGGTTGCGCCTCTGAAAGCCGGTCTTGCCGGGCTTGGCACAGTTGGTTCTGCAGTCGCGCGCCTCATCGCGCAGCAACGCGATCTGATCGAGGCCCGGTGCGGACGCGGCATCGAGATCGTTGCGGTCACGGCGCGAACGGCCGACAAGAAGCGCGACCTTGGCCAGGCTAAACCGCGCTGGGTCTCTGATCCCGCAACCCTCGCGGCCGACGAAGAGATCGATGTCTTTGTGGAGCTGATCGGCGGCGAGGGCGATCCGGCGAAGCTCGCGGTCAAGACCGCGCTTGCCGCCGGAAAATCTGTTGTGACCGCCAACAAGGCGCTTCTGGCCAGGCATGGCGTCGAGCTTGCGGCGCTCGCCGAGAAGCATGGCGTCGCGTTGAATTTCGAGGCGGCGATTGGCGGCGCCATCCCGATCGTGAAGACGCTGCGCGAGGGGGTGTCCGGTAATTCGTTCGCGCGCGTCTACGGCATCCTCAATGGCACCTGCAATTACATTCTCACCAGAATGGAGCAGGAAAGGCTCTCCTTCGCCGAATGCCTCAAGGATGCGCAGCGCCTCGGCTATGCGGAGGCCGATCCGACGTTCGATGTCGAAGGCTTCGATACAGCCCAGAAGCTTGCGCTCATCGCAAGCCTCGCATTCGGCATTCGCGTCAATCCGGATGCGGTGTATGTTGAGGGCATTTCGTCCATCACGCCTGAAGACCTCGACGCGGCCGATGCGCTCGGCTATCGGGTGAAGCTGCTCGGCGTCGCGGTGCGTACCGCACAAGGGATCGAACAGCGGGTGCACCCCACCATGGTGCCGAAGGAGACCGCCATCGCCCAGGTTATGGGCGTGACCAACGCTGCCTCGCTCGACGCCGAGGGCATCGCGCCGATCACGCTGGTCGGGCCGGGCGCCGGCGGAGCCGCGACAGCGTCTTCGGTTGTTGCGGACCTCTGCGACATCGCGCGCGGCGCGCTTGCGCCGGCTTTTGGCCGTCCGCTATCCCGTCTCACCGAGTGCCGCCAGGCGCCGATGCAGCGCCATGAAGGCGGCTACTATATTCGCTTAGCTGCGCTCGACCGGCCTGGCACTTTTGCGACGATTGCGAAGCATCTGGCGGACGAGAACATCTCGCTTGAGTCGATCGTGCAGCGACACCCAGGCGGCCGGCCCCACGGCGGCGATGATCCGAACAGCCCGGCGACGCCGGCGCCGGTCATTCTCATCACCTATGCCACGACCGAGGATGCGGTGCGCCGCGCGTTGAACGCCATCAAGCGCGAGGGCGTCATCGCCGGGCAGCCGCAGGTCATCCGCATCGAGAAATATTGATTTGTTCTGCCGAAGTTGAGGAGTCGCCCATGTCGTCGAGCCACGCGAGATCGAGCCTTCCGCTCGATCGGATTCTGTCGCTGGAAATTGCCCGGGTGACGGAGCGGGCCGCGGTGGCGGCGGCGAAATTACGTGGTCGCGGCAACGAGAAGGCCGCGGACCAGGCAGCAGTCGACGCCATGCGTCGGGAGATGAACAATCTGGCGATTGTCGGGACCATCGTGATCGGGGAGGGCGAACGCGACGAGGCGCCGATGCTCTTCATCGGCGAAAAGGTCGGAACAGGGCATGGCCCCCGGGTCGACATTGCGGTCGATCCGTTGGAAGGCACCACCTTATGCGCCAAGAACATGCCGGGAGCGATCGCCACCATGGCCATGGCCGAAGGCGGCACGCTGCTCAACGCGCCCGATGTCTACATGGACAAGATCGCCATCGGTCCCGGCTACCAGAAGGGGATCGTTGATCTCGATGCGCCCGCGGAGGAGAATATCCGCGCGCTCGCCAGGGCCAAAGGCGTCAAGCCGGAGGAGATTACGGCGCTCATTCTTGATCGGCCGCGCCATGCCGACCTCATTGCCGCTGTGCGTAAGGCCGGCTCCTCGGTGCGGCTCATCACCGACGGCGACGTTGCCGGCGTCATCCATACGGCCGACCCGGAGTCGACCGGCATCGACATTTATCTCGGGATCGGCGGAGCGCCCGAGGGCGTGCTGGCGGCGGCGGCGCTCGCCTGCATCGGCGGCCAATTCCAGGGCCGGCTGTTGCTCGACACTGAAGAAAAACGAACCCGCGCCGCCAAAATGGGCGTCACCGATCCGCGCAAGAAATATCAACTGGAAGATATGGTGACGGGGGATTGTCTTTTCGCCGCAACCGGAGTCACCACCGGGTCGATGCTCAAGGGCGTGCGATTTCGCGAGGGGTTGATCGAAACCGAGACGGTGGTGATGCGCTCAGTCACCGGTACGGTGCGGTGGATTCGGGCCGAGCATCGCCAGTTCGGCAAGTTTCATCTGGAGTGAGTTTGTAGGGTCGGCAAAGGCGCAACCGAAATCGGCTGTTGCATTCCGGCACATCGCAACAGCCCTATGATGAGCGCATTCACCCGTCTGCTTGAGGTGTGGCTTTGCGGCGCGCGGCCGGCAATTCATCGAAGGATTAACAGGCCCGATCAATTCGATTGCCGGCGAGCCCAATTTGGGCTGGACTCCCCGATGCGCCCGAATCGGCCCGCCGCAGCGGGTGCGCAAAAGATGGCGCTGATGAAGACGCAGGATGCGCGGGGAATCCAATCGCCATTTTTTGGGGGTGGAGCGCTCGGCGACGGGGCGGCCGTGGCGCGACCGCCTCGACGATCGCGGCAACGCGCGTTCGCTCGCGATTGCTCAACGCCATGGCGTGCCGGAAATGCTCGCGCGCGTCCTGGCGGGTCGCAATGTCGAAATCGATGCCGTCGAAGCCTATCTCGACCCCACCATCAGGCGGCTGATGCCGGATCCGGATGTGCTCGTCGATATGAAAGCGGCAGCAAGCCGCCTCGCCGAAGCCGTCATGCGACGCGAGCAGGTCGCGATTTTCGGCGATTATGATGTGGATGGCGCGACATCCGCGGCGCTGCTCGCAAGTTTCCTGCGCGTCGCCGGGCTCGAACCTCTTATTCATATTCCGGATCGCATTTTCGAAGGCTATGGTCCGAACGCAGAAGCCATCGCTTCCCTCGCTCAGCGCGGCGCCGGTCTTCTGGTGACGGTTGATTGCGGCACCACCAGCCTCGAGCCGCTCGCCGAGGCCAAGCGTCTTGGCCTCGATACGATCGTTATCGATCACCACCAGGCCGACGAAAATCTTCCGCCCGCGGCGGCAGTGGTCAACCCGAACCGGCTCGACGATCTGTCAGGGCTCGGCTACCTCGCGGCGGTCGGGCTCGTTTTTCTCAGCGTTGTGGCGATCAACCGGGAGCTTCGGCGGCGGGGGTTCTGGACCGCGGCGCGGCCGGAGCCAGACCTGCTCGAACTCCTCGACCTGGTGGCGCTCGGCACGGTTGCGGATGTCGTCGCGCTCAAAGGGCTCAATCGCGCCTTCGTGGCCAAGGGGCTGATTGCGATGCGCCGGCGCGAGCGCGTCGGCCTGACCGCGTTGATGGACGTCTCGCGACTGAGCGGCCCGCCGGAGCCGTGGCATCTCGGCTTCATGCTGGGGCCGCGCATCAATGCGGGCGGCCGTATCGGGCGAGCCGACCTCGGCGCGGAGCTGCTCTTATGCACGGATCCGACGGCTGCGGCAGCGCTTGCGGCCCAGCTCGACCGCCTCAATCGCGAGCGCCAGGCGATCGAGCTTGCCGCCGTCGCGGAAGCCGAGGCCGAGTCCATGACGGCGCTCGGCACCGAGGAGAAGGGCGCTGTAATCGTGACGGCGTCGCCGCGCTGGCATCCCGGCGTGGTCGGCCTCGTCGCGGCGCGGCTCAAGGAGCGGTTCGGCCGGCCCGCGTTTGCGATTGCGCTCGGACCGGGCGAGATCGGCACGGGTTCGGGGCGCTCGATTCCGGGCGTCGATCTCGGCCGCGCGGTGCGCCATGCCGTCGCCGGCGGGCTCATCATGAAGGGCGGCGGACACGCTATGGCCGCTGGCGTCACGCTGAAGGCGCGTGCGCTCGGAGAGTTTCGAGCTTTTCTCGAAAGCCGCCTTGGCGCCGATGTCGAAGCCGCGCGGCGCGACGACGCGTTGCTCGTTGACGGCGCCTTGACGGCGCGGGCTGCGAGCGCCGAACTGCTTGCGACGCTCGCTGCCGCAGGGCCGTTCGGCGCCGGCAATCCGGAGCCGGTGATCGTGCTTCCGGCGCACATGATCGCGCATGCCGAAGAAGTCGGCCAAGCGCATGTGCGCGCGAGATTGCAATCGGGCGACGGCGCGGCCATCAACGCCATCGCGTTCCGCGCCGCCGGGCAAAAGCTCGGACAGGCCCTGCTCAAGAGCCGGGGACGCGCCGTCCACGTGGCCGGGACATTGTCGATCGACCGCTGGCAGGGCAGCGAGGGCGTTCGGCTGCGGATGATCGATGTGGCGCCGGCGGACCCCGTGGAGCGGATGCGGACGTAAGCCCGCATGCGGCGCGCTGGTCAACGCGCGTCCGGCTATCTGATGAGATAGAATTTTCCGTCGATCGACCAATTCGGCTGCTCCAGCCGCCCGCCCTCCGGATTCGCAACCTTAAGTGTCCTCGCCTGATCGCGGACATATTTCAGCGTATCGCCGGGCGCGAAAGCGGGAGGGGGAGTGTCGGGAAGATCGACGACCTGCACCGGCCTGTCGCTCAACAGCGCAACCACCATTGCGATGCCGCCCGGCGGCTCGGCAACGAATTCGAACCCCGCATAAGGGGTGCCAGGTTGCGGGATGGTCAGACTGTGTCCCGGTTTGATCAGATTGGTCGCGCCGCGCAAGCCGTGGGTTGCGGCAGTTGGGTTCGGGAATATCTGCGTGAGCCTCCCGCTCGCATCGACGTCCAGGAGAATGACATAGCCTGCTCTCTTTGCGGCGATGCGGAATCCGATCTTCGAACCGGCAGGCACTTCCAGCTTGGGGATGACATCGACCGAGACGCCCGCCGGATTTTCGACCTTGATGGTCGAGTTCAGGAGTTCGAGCCTTGCCATCGAAAAGTCAGGCGTCCGTGTGGCGGACGGCGGCTCCGGAACATCGGGAAGGATCGTCACCGAATGCGGCGCCTGGGCAAGAGCGGCTGTTCCGGTCAGAACCGCGGCCGCCAATCCCGCGACGGCCCGTCGCGCGATCTTGGACCAGCGCCCCATGACGTTGGCCATCTCCTGTGGAGTGATGGCCGGGCTTGTCCCCGTAAGCGTTAACTTAAGCTTCGCCGAGACTGAGCGGGTCGATTCGCGCAGCCCGGCAGCAGTCTTTCTCCTTCCCCGCTTGCGGGGGAGGGCTCGGGAGGGGACCGTGTCCCCGGACACTGACTCGCCGCAAGAGCCCGCTCCCCAACCCTCCTCCGCAAGCAGGGGCGGGAGCGCGCAGCCTGAGTTAGCCCCAATGGGGCCTGTCCCGGCCTTCCACGTCTCTTTAGGGGAGGCGCCGCGGCAAAGACCCGGATGCTTGCGAAGACCGGCTCCCCGCCGGCTGACGCGGCAGGGTGTTTGTGCACGGGCATGAGGGTGATTCAATCTCATCGGAGCGCCCTCGATAAGCCAACCCCCAGGGCCTGCGGTTGTATCCCGCTGCTACGGCGCGGTGTAGAGGCTGGCGGCGCCGATCCTGGCGTCGGCAGGCGCATAGCGCTCGACCAGCTTGAACACCTCGACCGCGGTGCGGCGCTGGCTCATTTTTCGCAATGCCTCTTCAAGGTCGCCAAGACGCAGCTGCGAGGAAATCGCGACCACCTGATCCGCCCCGAATGGCTCTCCGGCCCGCACCTGGAATTTGTAGTCGGGAGTCGCGATGATGCGCGCGTCCGAGCCGATCGGATACAGGGTTTGCACCGTGCCGTCGCCGGCGATGTTGAACATCAAAAGCGAACGCGCCGCGACGCCGGACACCTCGACATCGATGCGCGCGTCGCGGCGATGGACCTTGTCGTCCGGCAGGATGCGCACCGGTTGCGGCGCTTTGGCGGCGAGGCGCTTGAAGCCGTTGACGGCGGCCACGCGGTCAACGACGCTGCCGAGGCCGGCGCGGTCAATCCCATAGGCGACGATATCACCACCGGCGAGCACCTCGAGGGACGCCGGATCCCAAATGAGATCGGGATTGTCTTTGATGCCGACCACCTCGAAACGCGCCTCCCGGGCTTCGAGATTGGCCAGGAGATCGCGCTGGTCACCGAGGGCGGCGATCCGGACGATGCCCAACGCGCCTGGGGCCGGCGCTGGCGGGGGGGGCGCCGGCGGACGCGCGGCCTGCTGCGCGCCGGGCAACGCCGCGGCGACGGGCGCCGGCGGCTGGGGGCGCGTTTCGCTGGGCTGCACCGCATCGAGCACGATCACCCCGCGCGTGCGTTCGAAGACCACGTCGGAACCCCCGGCGCGCGTCATCGGACCGCTGGTAACGACCAGCTGCCGCTGATCGGAGAGCTGGTAGGCCACCTGCCGCACATAAGTGAACAGCTCGGTATGCGAAACGTGACCGTCCCGGTTTTCGTCTGCAGCGCCCTCGAATGCGCGAGCTACCGCGTAGCTTAGCGCACCCCGGAATCCGGGCACGCCGGGGATGCGGACTTCCGGCGCCTTGGTGTTGCGATCGACCGCAGCGAGAAATGCGGTCCGCTCGAAATCGATATCGCTCAGGAACGCATCGCTCGCGGTCGAGATCCGCTGGAGAGCGTCGAACGTCAGCGAATAGCGCGGCGCCTGGCGAAAGCTCATTTCGCCGGCGCGGGGATCGATTTCACGCGCCAGGCCGCCGCCGTAGCAGGCGTCGGCGACGAACATGACCTGGGCGCCCTTGGCCTCGAATTGCTTGATCACATGGTTGAATTCGGTGCCGATGATGCGTTGCTGCGTCCCGGCCGGGGTCTTTGGATTGAAGCCGGCGAGCACAAAGACATTGTCGAGGCCGTCGGGTTGCGACCCTTTGATGTGCTCGGGCTCCTGCACGCCATGGCCGGCGATCGACAATACGACGAGGTCGCCGGACTGACTCCGCTGCACGAGCTCCTCGAGCGTGCGCATCACCGTCGCGCGGTCGGCCGCTGCGTCGTAGAGGGCGGTAATGTCCCTGACGCCCTGGCTTCGCAATGTCTGTTCGATGTCGCGGGCATCCGCCACAGCGCCACGCAGCGGGGGCACGAACTGATAGGCATCGATACCGATCACCAGGGCGCGCACCTCCCCGCCTTCCGGCGGACGAATGGCCGCCTGTGCGGTGTAGCGCCCATCGAAGATCAGGCTGGCAAGCGTAACCGATGCGAGCGTCAATGCAGAAAATGTGGATCGAAGGAACGGACCAGCGTCCCTGAAAGAGATGCTCATCGCCCTGCCTCTCACCTGTGCTTTCTGTGATGGCGTCCACCCCGCTCCGCCGCCTCTCTGCCTTCGGCCGCTTGCGCGGGAGACGAGGGAGCGGACGCGTGCAGCGCGCCTTTGTTTCCGGTCGACCTGTCGTCATTGGATGCCGCCGCGGCCACCGCCGTCTGGTCTTGCAAGGCGTTGAAACGGACCGGCTTGAAGCCCCGCGCCAGCAGGGACGCGAGCGGGTAGACATTGCGGCAGACACGGCCATTGCACCCGCCCGTCGAGGACTCCATGACCTCGACCTTGCGATCCGGCGTAAAGCGCAAAAACAACATCACATGGCTGCCGGGCTTGTTGAGCGCATCGCCCGGCTGCAAATCCCACGGATTGGCAAGTACGGTCGTGATCGCCGGCATCGCGGCTGTGGTGAAGTGATTGGCAAGGCCCCAGGCGGCGCTGACGAAGGCGGAGCAATCAACGCCGGCGACATCGGTTCGCGGCTCGTTGTGGGTGCAGACGTTGCCGGCGAGCATGCCGTTCGCCACCCTCAGGCGGAACTGATTGAGCGAGCCCATGCACCCCCAGCAATAGGGGACGCCGCGCACCTCCTGATTGAGCTTGCCGCTGAGGTAGCCCGGCCGCCGGATGCGGTTGAACCCCGTGCACGTCATATCCGGGTCGGGGCCGTAATTCGCCGGCGTGAGACGCCATTGCAAGCCTTCGAAGCCGAAAGCGGTCTGCACCACCTGCTGGCGCGTCAGTGGCCGCACCGCCGCAGCCAGGCCCTTGGCAGGGATCCGCGCCTCGTTGTCCGCAACGCGGGTGAGGCTCGGATTGTCGATGATGGCGTTCGCGCGCACGCTGCGCGAGCCGACGCCAATGACATCGACCTCGGACTTCCGCGAGCGCAGGAAGTAGACATCGCCCTCCGGCGAAATTGCAACGAAGCGTCGCGACAGCGCCACGCTGTCCTGAAGCGGAATATCGTAGACGCTTTCCTGCACCCCTTGCGGAGAGAAGCGAACCACGAAGGCGGCCGCAGCGCGCTTCGCATTATTTGGGATGTTTTCGGTGAGAACGAACATCCGGCCGCTGTTGTCGATCTCAAGAAACTCAACGGCGCCGATGCGATCGCGCACGCGCAGATGCAGCTTCGCAATCTCCGCGTTCGAGGCCTGCTCGCGCACCTCGACCTGAGCGGTATTAAGCTTGTCGCCTATGGTGACGTCGGCCGTGACCGAGCCGCGGCCGCGCGAGGCGACGAACTGCCGGGCCGGCCTTCGGTTCACGGGGATGGCGCGCGTCCGTTCGCCGAGCAGCTCATCAGGGCTGTCGAGGGCTTGCGAGCCCATCTGCGCGAAGGCCGAAAGAGTGAAATCGTCCGGCGCCTCGGTCGAACGGGTCTGGGTCAATCCGCGCACCGGCGCATCCTCCCGGCCGGTCGGCAGCAGAGCCCGCGGGGCGCCGTCCCACACATAGACGCTGCCGCGCCGAATGACGATGTCGGTGGGCCGCATGTTGTCGGGCAGCTCGAGGGATTGAACGGGGGCGCCCGGAGTTCTCGCATCGAAGCGCAGAATGCGGCTGTTGACCTGATCAAGCAGATAGAGGCTGCCGTCGTCGGCCGCGTAGATCGCCTGCGGGCCGTCTTGCGGGGCGTCTTCGGCAGCGTCGACGATGCCGACGGAATTCTGCGTGGCGCCGCTCGAAAAGCGCTTCACCACCATATTATCGGCGGCGGCGGCTCGGTCCGGCGCGAGCGTCAGGATCGCGCCCGCCAGCGCGGCGGCCCCGAACGCGATGATGGGCCATGCGCTGACCCTCATCTTCCTGGGAGCGCGGGCGTCCCATGCGCCGTTGTGGAAATGGCGGATAGATGGCGGCGCTGCCTGGTCAAGGAGCGGGCCTCCCGCGCGCGCCTCCAGCGGAGGGGAAGGCGCGTACGCGTCATTCGCGCCTTCGCGGCAAGCCGGCCGAACATTGGTGTATGTGAAACGGAGACTACTCATCGATCTTGCCAGCGCATTCACGGATGCCAAATCTTCGTCGCGACATGGTTGCATCCGGTTCACCTGAACAGCATACGGCGCCGCTGCACGTGGCACATCCTCTTGAAGTGGCCCGGCTTATCGCCGCCCACGCAATCATTCTTGCTCCGTGCCCAAAAGGCTCGCGCTTGTCGCCCGGAGGAGCCCAGTGACAGCCCTAAAGCAATCGAGTTCCGCGCTAGATCATGGATGCCACGCCCTCGAATCCGAGTGACCGGCAGAGCCTGCGGACTGCCTCCTTCTGATCGGGCCGCAAGGTTTGCAAGAGCGGTCCGGCAATCGCGTAGAGCCGGCCCGGCGGCCAGTCATTCGGAGAAATCCGCGGCTCTTGTCCGCGCCGGATCAATGCGATCTGCTGCCGCCCCATCTCGGCCAGAGCGGCTTCGACCGGCGGCCACGCCCGCTCCTGGTCTGGGGTGAGCCGCAGATTGGATTTGATGCGAACAATTTCCGCTGAAGTCAGCACCCCGCGGTAGCGCGCGGCGGGCGGCGCCGCGTGAAGCTCCGGCACCACCGAATTTTTTTTCATCTCGATGACCGGCCGTGGCGGCTCGGGCCGTGGGGCTGCATCGAAAGGCGTAAGGGCAGCGCTCTTATAGCCGGCGCCGTGCGGCTGGCGCGGCGGCGGATTGACCGCCTGGGCGGACGCGCCGATGCGTCCCGGCGCAGCGGCTGCCCCGGACGTCGCCGGCCCCATTTGCCGCTCTGCTGTTGGCAGGGGAGGGTAGGGCGCAGGCGGCGCTGCGTTGGCCTGAGGCGCAAACGGACTCGACGCAGACGCAAACACGCCTGGCCCAAACGGATCTGGCGCGGACGAACTGGCGGATGCGGGCTGCACGCTCAGCAGCGACGGCGGCGCCGCGGCCGGGAATCGAAATTCGGAGAGAAGCATCGGAGCGGGAGCAGCCGTCCGCTGCGGAGCCGGATTGTGGGTGAATACCACATAGGCGCCAAAGGCAACGAAGCAAAAGGAACCAGTCGCCGCCGAAACAGCGGCAATCAGCCGCCAGTCCATGGTGCGTCACCGATCTTTGATGCTCAACCGTCTGTAGCAATTAACGAAGCATCGGTTCAACGCGAGAGCCTATTTTCACAGCATGATAGTATAAAATCAAAGCGCGCGGGCGCTTTTTTGCGCCGCCTCGCCGGCGCCTGCTTGACGAGCCGCCGGCCAGCCCGGGTTGAGCGCAAACTGAAAACCCGGGGACAGCGTTGCGGCGTTGACAGGGCGAGCCCGGATGTCGCTTCCGCTCAATCCGGGCTACGGGTCCTTAAGGATGACGCGCGGGCGACCGCAAGGGTCGCCCTACAGGGCTAACCCCGGCAGACCACATCAACCCCGCTTGCCGCAACCCTACTTGCCGCGGGTGAACGTGACAAATCCTTCGCGGTTCGGCATCATCACCTTCGGCAGCGACTCCGCGTTCATCGTTTCGCTCACGGGGATGATGCCGTTCAGGTTGAGCAGGTACGCCACCACCGCGTAGACCTCGTCATTCGTGAGTGACTTCGACTCGTTGAGCGGCATGGCGCGCCGGATGTAGTCGAACAGAGTCGTGGCATACGGCCAATAGCTGCCGACTGTCTTGATGGCCGGCTTGTCGCCTGGCAGCGAACCTTGACCGCCGACCAGGCGATCGTTGGGTTGGCCGGCGCCTTTCTCGCCGTGACAGGCCTGGCACTTCGCCGCGAACACCGCCTCGCCCTGCTGTACGGTGCCGCTGCCCGGCGGCAGTCCGGCGCCGTCCGGGCCGATGCTGATGTCCCAGGAGGCCAGGTCTTCCTGCGAGATCGGCTTGCCGAGATTGGGGCTTTGCTGCGCGGGTACGGGCGCCGTGAGCGCTATAAGAACCGCCGGGACAGCCGCGACGAAGACCTTACGCATAGACATTTTTCACCTCGCCGCTGGCGGCCACTGCCCAGGACTGGATCATGTTGTTGTGATAATTGCCGCGGTCGCCGCGCAGCGCAACGAGCTGGGCGCGGCTTGGCTGCACGTAGCCGGTCTCGTCGGTCGCGCGGCTCTGCAGCACCGCCGGGCCGCCGTCCCATTGCCATGCCATGCGGAAGCGGGTCACGGCTTTGGACAGCACCGGCTCCTGCAATGCGGCGAGACCCCAGCTCTTGCCGCCGTCCGCCGACACCTCCACTTTCGCGATCTTGCCGTAGCCCGACCAGGCGAGGCCCGAGATTTCGTAGAAGCCCGGCCCGCGCACCGTCAGCCCGGGCGACGGATGGGTGATGATCGACTTGCCTTCCAGCGGGAATACGAATTGCAGCGCTTTCCCGGACGGCAGCAGGATCGTGTATTTGGACGTCTCGTCCTTGGTCATGGTCGGGCCTGCGGTGAGCTTGATGCGCCGCAGCCACTTGACGTTCATGTTGCCTTCGAAGCCGGGCAGCAGCAGACGCAAGGGGTAGCCGTTCGACGGCCGCACGCGCTCGCCGTTCTGGTAGAGGCAGACCATCGCGTCATCGAGCGCCTTTTCAATCGGGAATGAGCGGCTCATGCCGGCCGCATCGGCGCCTTCCGCCAGCACCCACTTGGCTGCCGGGTCGATGCCCGCTTCCTCCAGCAGCACCGAGAGCTTGATGCCGGTCCACTCGGAGCACGACAACAGGCCGTGGATCGCCTGCACGTTGGCGTTCGCCGGCTGCTTCGCGAACAAGGCGCCGCTGTTGCCGGCGCATTCCACGAACGCGATGCGCGATTGCATCGGATAGCGGCCGAGATCATCGAGCGTGAAGACGAGCGGACGCTTCACCAGACCATGAATGAGCAGGCGGTGCTTGTCCGGATCGATGTCCGGAACGCCGCTGTGGCTGCGCTCGAAATGCAGCCCGCTCGGGGTGATCATGCCGTTGAGCAGGTGGTGCGGGGTGCGCGCGGAGCCGGTGCCTCCGGTGCCCGGAGCCGACGCCCAGGTGCGGGCGACCTTTTCCTCGTACTTTGAAGGCTGGCCGTAAGCATTGAACGGCGCGCCTGGAATTCTCATCCACGGCTCGACCGCGAGCGGCGCTGCGCCGGCCTGATCCACTATCGTGCCGGCGCCGATCGCGGCCGCGCTGCCGGTGAGAAACATGCGGCGATGCAAGAGCCCGTTGCCCGCCACCCGTTCGGTTTCGCTCCGAGACGTTTCCTTCATGCTCAACTCCTCCCTGCGCATATCGCATTGCCTACCATTGTAATCTGACCGGCACGGCAGGGAACCGGGGAGATGCATTTTTCGATGCGAAGATGCGGAATGGCAGCGCCGCAGATTGCGATGAGGTCCGGCCACACCTGCCGAATCGGCGAGACGTAATCCGCCAACGCCGATGCTGCAACCCATGCCGTTGCGCCGGACAAGGGCACCGCCACGCTGTGCACTCTTGCGCCGGGGCGGCGCCAACGCGCAAAATGGTCATCTCCATGGAGCCGGGAATCACGAGGGCTGCGGGACGATGGCGGGCACGACCCGAAGCGAGTGGCGGACGATCGCGTACGCGCTTCTCATTATCCTCGGCTGCGCGGCGGCGCTGCCGTTCGCAATTGGCTATTTGTACGCGTGGACCTGGGTTCTCCCGTACGCCAGCGTCTGCAAATCAAGCCTCTTGGAGTCGGACTTCACAACGGAGGATTACCACCTCTATCTCCTCAACCACGGATGCCGGGTGGATGATGACATACGGCGCTATGTGCGCGACTGGTACGCAGCCTTAGACAATAGCTCGTTGTACGGACTGCCGATTGGGCCGAAACGCGTGCCTGCGCCGCAAGCCAGGGTAGAGGCGGCTGCCGAACGCGCCGTCCTCATCTTCCACCGACAGGCACAAGTGCAAGGCTCCGACGAGGTCGTGCTGGCGGACGCGGTGAGGTCCTATTTGGGCCGCTTCCGTTCGTTCCGTTTTGCCGACCAGGATTGCGAACCCGCCGGTTATTGCGATCGCGCTGCATTTTGGGGCGACGATGCCGTCTCGCAATTTTTCGCCTGGGTCAGCGGCAAATATCTCTCTTTTGCGGAGCCCATGCTGCTCGAGGGGATCGACCTGGGCGCAGTGCAGGTCGCGGCTGTCTGGCAGGAGGGGCCGCTGTTGCGCGGCGGACTCTTGATCGCGTACACGCTGGCGACCGGCGCACTCGCGACCGCGCTCTTTGAGTTGGTAAAGTCGCAGCTAAAAAAGTGAGGACGGGGGCTACTTCGGCTCGCCCCGTCTGGGGGGCTGGACCTTCCTTTGCTGAGCGGCCTACCCGCCCGCCTACACGGCGGTCGGGCCGTCTTTTCGCATGACAAGCTGTGTTTGTGTGACGATGGCGGCGAGCTTGCCGTCGCCTCGGGTAATCCGGGTCTGCCACACCATCGTGGTGCGGCCGCGGTGCAGGGGCGTACATTCCGCTCTCAGCGTGTCGCCGAGCGCGACGGCGGCAAAGAAATTGGTCTTGCTCTCAATCGTCGTCGTGCCGGCGCCTTCAGGCAAATTCAGGAAGGTCGCGGCGCCGCCGTGGATGACGCCATTGCGGTTGCCCAGCTCGTCCCGGACCACGAGTTCGGCGACCACCCGATCGCGCGAGGCCTCAACGATTTTTGCTCCCAGCAGGCGGAAGAATGGAGGTTGCGCCTCGGCAATGGCCTGCAGAAGGCGGGCTGTGCGGGCGGTATCTTCGGCATTCAAGGGCGAGGTTCCTCTCGGGCGGATCGAAGCGCGCCCGCCCAGATGTCTGGCGGGCAGGGCGCGCTCCATTTGACGCTCACGAGCGCGCCTTTGCCTGCCCTACAAGCGATTCTGGTCCACGCCCTCAATGCGGCTGCGGCACGATGCGGATGTAAGGCCGCGGCGCTTTCCAACCCTGCGGATAAGTCTTCTTCGCTTCTTCATCGCTGACCGAGCCCGCGATGATGACGTCCTCCCCCTGCTTCCAGTCGGCCGGCGTCGCCACCTTGTGCTTCGCGGTCAGTTGCAGGGAGTCAACCACGCGCAGCACTTCGTCGAAGTTCCGTCCGGTGGTCATCGGATAGACAAGGATCAGCTTGATCTTCTTGTCGGGCCCGATGATGAAGACGTTTCTCACCGTCTGGTTATCCGCGGGCGTGCGCTGCGAGGCATCGCCCGAGGCGGCGGCCGGCAGCATGTTCCAGGTTTTGGCGATCTTGAGATCGGTGTCGCCGATCATCGGATAGTTCGGCGCAAAGCCGGTGGTGTCCTTGATGTCGTCCGCCCACCTGGCGTGGTTGGCGACCGGATCGACCGAAAGGCCAATGATTTTGACGTTGCGTTTGTCGAATTCCGGCTTGAGGCGCGCCATGCTGCCGAGTTCGGTAGTGCAGACCGGCGTGAAGTCCTTGGGATGGGAGAACAGGATGGCCCACGAATCGCCGATCCAGTCATGAAAGCGGATGTGGCCTTCGGTCGTGTCGGCTTCGAAATCCGGGGCGGTATCGCCAATTTGAAGGGTCATTGCAAACCTCCGCACTTTTATTTGACGGTCTGGTCACCTTGGCGGCGACCCGCAGCGACCTCATATAGGCCCTAAGGAAAGACAGTTAAACAACTTGTTGCCGGGTAAGAATGCCGTTTTGCGCCGGACCCGGCATGCGGAATAAACCTGCTGCAAGCGCCGGCCGCACAAAAAAATTGAAATCTCGGCGGGAAGCATCGTGCGTCGTTGTCGCAGCAGGAACGCGCGGGCGGGCGATCGAACCCGCACTCGGCGAGGTGCGACCAATCGGCAGGTCAGGCGTTAAATCGCCGGTTCATGCGCGGCATTGAAAGCATCGCATTAAAGGCGCGGGATAAGCATCATGGAGCCATCATCATGGAGCCAGCTTCGGTCGAAACCTCAGATCCGTCGTGGTCGCCACCCTCTCCCTACGCTCCCACGCATCTGGGGAGAATAGAGAGGGGGGGGAGTTTTCAGAATCTCATAGCCGCCATCGAGCGCTCAAAAATTGAGGCGCCGGAACTTGCGGCCGCCGCGCTTCGCGGCGTGCTCAAAGGCGTCATTACGGGCGAAGGCCCGACGACCGCTGGCCGCGTGCATTTCTCGCGTGCGCTCGACCCGCAAGATGCGTCGCTCTGCGCCCGCATCCTGAAAGCGGCCGGCGGCGACGCCGGCGCGCCGGTCTCGCGGCTTGAGGCGAACGTCCTGTTCGACATCGACGCCGCGGCCGCGGAGCGCACCGACAACGGCCGTTTCGATGACCTCCTGGTCAAATCGGTTGCTCATCTGACGCTGGCCGAGGCCGGACATGTGGTGCCGCCGCGGCAGGTCGCACTCGATCCGGCGACGGCCTTGTCCTCGTGGGCCAACCGCCCGACCGATATCGGTGGCGAGAGCCTGGCCTGGATTGCCTCCCAGCTGCGCAATAAGAGGCGCCTGAAGTCAACCGTGATGGGTCTTTCGGCTTTCCTGACCGCGATCGGGGCGACCCTTTCGGTGGCCCCTCCACTCACGGCGACGGCCGATCTCATGATCTGAGCCGTCTCCTTGCCTCACTCCAGGTAAGGCTTTTCCGCGAATTAATCGCTTCAATTATTGCGCGGCGGCGCAGTGAGCTTCCCCTCGCCGCTTGCGGGGAGGCGACAGCAAGTGGCGCAGTTATTCTTGAACGGCGCCTAAGCCCGGGCTGAGCGCCCGCGATACGCGGGAACGGCATTGCCGCGGGGCGACCCGGTCCCGGATTTCGCTGCGCTCAATCCGGGCTACAGAGAGGGGATGAGGCGAGCGACGGGAGAAGGATGAGAAGGGCTCTCGACGAGGGCAGTTGGGGCCAATGTGGAATTGACATTTCCCTTCCTTCCCCGCAAAGCCTTATTCGCCGGGTTGCGGAGAGGTTATGTTCAAGCGGATTCTGATCGCTAACCGCGGCGAGATCGCCTGTCGCATCATCAAGACCGCGCGCCGGCTGGGGATTGAGACCGTCGCAGTCTACTCCGACGCAGACAAGGACGCGCTTCACGTCGAAATGGCCGATACGGCCGTGCCGATCGGCCCGCCGCCGGCCGCCGAGAGCTACCTTGACATCGACAGGATCGTGGCCGCCTGCCGCGCGAGCGGCGCCGAGGCGGTGCATCCGGGCTACGGGTTTTTGTCCGAGCGCGAAGCGTTTGCGCTCGCACTCGCCAAGGCCGGCATCGTCTTCATCGGTCCGAACCCGCAAGCCATTGCCGCTATGGGCGACAAGATCGAAAGCAAGAAAGCGGCTGCCGCGGCTAAGGTCTCGACGGTGCCCGGCCATCTCGGCGTGATCGAGGATGAGCGGGAGGCGGTGCGCATTGCTGATGAGATCGGCTACCCCGTGATGATCAAGGCTTCGGCAGGCGGCGGCGGCAAGGGCATGCGCATCGCCCGTTCGGCGCCCGAAGTCACAGAAGGGTTTGCGCGGGCGCGCTCCGAGGCGAAATCGTCGTTCGGCGACGAGCGCGTGTTCATCGAGAAGTTCATCGTCGATCCCCGCCATATCGAAATCCAGGTGCTCGGCGACAAGCACGGCAATGTGATTCACCTCGGCGAGCGTGAGTGCTCGATCCAGCGCCGCAATCAGAAGGTGATCGAGGAGTCGCCGAGCCCGCTCCTTGACGCCGCGACCCGCGAGCAGATGGGCGCCCAGGCGGTCGCGCTCGCCAAGGCGGTCGGTTACGACTCCGCGGGCACGGTGGAGTTCGTGGCCGGACAGGATAAGAGCTTCTATTTCCTGGAGATGAACACCCGCCTCCAGGTCGAACATCCGGTCACCGAGCTTGTCACCGGCATCGATCTCGTCGAGCAGATGATCCGCGTTGCGGCAGGGGAACGGCTCTCAGTCGCACAAAGCGACGTGAAGCTTGCCGGTTCGGCGATCGAATCGCGCATCTATGCGGAAGACCCGTATCGCAATTTCCTGCCCTCGACCGGACGCCTCGTCAAATATCGTCCTCCAGCGGAGGGGATTGCCGACGGGGTTACGGTCCGTATCGATACCGGCGTCTTTGAGGGCGGCGAAATCTCGCTCTACTACGATCCGATGATCGCCAAGCTCGTCACTCATGCGCCAACACGCGAAGCGGCGATCTCCGCGCAGGCGCGGGCGCTCGACGCGTTTTATATCGACGGCATCCGCCACAACATTCCGTTTCTTGCGGCGCTCATGCAGCATCCGCGCTGGCAGGCCGCAAAGCTTTCGACCGGATTCATCGCGGAGGAGTTTCCCGACGGCTTTTCGCCGCCCGCTCCGGCAGGGGCAACCGCACAAGCCATCGCGGCGGTCGCAGCCGCGGTCGACCACGTGATCGGCGAGCGCCGGCGGCGCATTTCAGGCCAAATGGCCGGGCGGCCGGTGGTGCGCGAGCGGCTGCGCTCGGTGTGGCTCGACCGCGCCGAGATCCGCCTCGAGGTCGCGCGCGAACATGGCGGCATCGGCGTGCGCCTCCTCGGCGAGACCGACGAGGGGCCGGGGTCGGGGCCGCTGATCGTGCTGTCGTCGTCGTGGAAGCCGGGCGAGCCGGTGTGGCACGGCACCATCGATGGCGCGCCTGTCGCCGTGCAGGTGCGTCCCATCCTCAACGGCTTCCGCCTGTTTCATCGCGGCGTCGAGGCCAAGGCCTTCGTCTATACCGAGAGCGAGTCGGCAGCCGCCCGGCTGATGCCCTCCAAGGTCGCGGCCGACGCCAGCAAGAAGCTCCTGTGCCCGATGCCGGGCCTCGTGGTCTCGATCGCCGTTGCGGTGGGCCAGGAGGTCAAGGCGGGCGAGACGCTGGCGGTCGTCGAGGCGATGAAAATGGAGAACGTGCTGCGCGCCGAACGCGACGGCGTGGTCAAGGCGATCTTCGCCAACAAGGGCGACAGCCTCGCGGTCGACGCTGTTATTCTGGAGTTCGAGTAAGACAGAGCAGCCGTCAAAGAGGCGCTCGCCGCCGCGTGGGTGAACGTTGCCTCGAAGTCGCCGAGAAGGCGTCGGCCAGCTCGACGAGCGGGACATCGCGGGCGAGGGACAGGGCCAGTGGCTCCATCCCACCTAAAGGCACCCAAGAGCTTCGATTAATTCGGCACGCAGCGACCTCTGAAGGGCGAGTAATGCATTCCGAACGGGCAAACGCGGCGGGGTGGGACGACGACCACATCGGGCCTGCAACGACCGTACGGTCCGCGGTGGAATCCGGGCCCACATCCCTGGGCCACGGGCGTCACGTCGGAAAATGCTCCTCGGTCGAGCGAGGAGACCGGGAAGGCCCAGGCGCTCACCGAGAAGAAAGATCCTACGACGGCGCAAGCGAAAGAAAGAATGATCGCCTTTACCATGAGTTCACCTCTTTCATCTCCCTGTGGATTAAGGAAGGCGGCAACATTGCTGAATCGTTTCCGGTACCGCAAACCGGCGATCGTCGTTGTCGCCACGGCACGGTCATGTCTCGTGCATATGGCATCGCGGCATAACGGCACCCTGACCGCCAATCATTCAAAGATCGGCAGCTCCCTACTGAAATACTACTTTCCCTGAGAACAGGGAAAATAACAGGGAATTTGGGAATTTTGAAAAATCCTGCCGCTATTGCGTGCCGTGATATCATCTCCCTGAAGAATGGGACCTACATCTATTATAGCGGCATCTCTGGTTTTGTCTACTTTCGGTTGTTTTCTGGTTGGCGGGTGAACTGAAGCAGTTATATTATTGTTGCTCCTAGTCCTAAGCTCGAATCGATTTCCGCAGAATTGATTTGCCGTTGAAGCCGGCTTTCGTAAGGCCCTTGGTGAAATCCACAGCCCCGAAGCCGTGGGGAAAAGAGGAGAAGCGCGGCTATTTCAATTTTTCGTTGAATTCTGCTAAGCCTGCCGCCGGCGGGCAGGGTGATGGCGGGGCAGCGCAAGGCGCGGAGCAGAGTTGGCACGTGGCCCGGAATGGCCGGGACCGCGGGGCCGTGGCTGCGGCCGTTTCCCGGCGTTGCCGGGCCGATGGCGGCGAAGTTGCGCGAATGGGCGGCCGCAGAGGTCGCACCCGGCCGCCTGGTTCCGTGGCTGCCGGTCGGGTTCGGGCTCGGCATCGTGGTCTATTTCGCAGCGGATCGGGAGCCGGTCTGGTGGGTTGCGGCGGCGCTGGCCGCCGCAGCGGTGACGGCAGCCTATCGGCTGCGGGCAAGTCCGGCAGGTTTTCCCGCTGCGCTCGGGTGCGCTGCTATAGCAGCGGGGTTTGCGACCGCCGCGCTCAAGAGCCGCCTCGTGGATCACGCAATACTCACGGCCCCTGCTTACAGCGTCAGCGTCTCGGGTTTCGTGGAGGCGCGCGAGGAGCGCGAGCGCTCAGACCGCATCATCGTGCGCGTCGCCGCGATGGAGGCTGTGCGTCTCGCCGGCCGGCCCGAGCGCATCCGCCTCACCGTGCGCAAGGGCGCGGCGCCTCCGGTGGGAGCGTTCATTTCGCTCAAAGCGCGCCTTGATCCGCCAGCCTCGCCCTTTCGTCCGGGCGGTTATGATCTTTCCCGCGATCTCTATTTCCAGAAGGTCGGCGCCACAGGCCTCGCGCTGGGAAAGATCGCCGTGCTGCCGGCGTCCGCCGCGCCCGGGCTGTGGCTGGCTTTCGCGACGGCTGTCGAGGCGATCCGCGATAGCATCGACAGCCGCATCCGCGCCGCGGTGAAAGGCGATTCCGGGTCGATCGCATCGGCCCTGATCACGGGCAAGCGCGACCCGCTGTCGACTCCGGTATTTGACGCCATGTACGTTTCGGGCGTCGGGCATGTGCTGTCGATCTCCGGTTACCACATGGCGCTCGTCGCAGGCGTGGTATTCTTCGTCGTACGCGCTGTGCTCGCACTCGTTCCGGCGCTGGCGCTGCGCCATGCCATCAAGAAATGGGCGGCGGCGACGGCCCTTGCGGCTGCGACCATATATTTGGTCCTCTCCGGCGCCGAGGTGGCGACGCAGCGCTCCTACGTGATGACGGCCGTGGTGCTGATCGGCGTCATCGCGGACCGCCCCACCCTCACCATGCGCACAATCGCGGTGGCGGCGCTCGCTGTGATGCTGATCGCGCCAGAAGCTGTCATTCATCCGAGTTTCCAGATGTCGTTTGCGGCAACCTTGGCGCTGATCGCGACCTATGAGCGCGGCATGCCATGGGCAGCGAGCGGGCCGGAGACGCCGCTCCGCGCGCGGATCGCGCTGTGGGGGGCGCGGGAGGTCGCAGTGCTCGTGATTGCCTCGCTGGTCGCAGGATTCGCCACCACGCCTTACGCGGCCTATCATTTTCATCGCATGGCGCCTTACGGCGTCATCGCCAACCTGCTTGCTATGCCGGTGATTTCGGCGCTGTCGATGCCGGCCGGTCTGCTGGCCCTGCTGGCGATGCCGTTAGGCTTCGATGCCCCGCTATGGCGGTTGATGGGTGTCGGCATCGATTGGATGGTGGCGGTCGCCTTGTGGGTCGCAAACCTGCCGGGCGCCGTCGGCCACGTTCCGGCCTTCGGGGCGGGGGCGGTGCTGCTCGCCACCGCCGGATTGATCGTCATCTGCCTGCTCAAGAGCCCGCTGCGCTTTGCCGGCGCCGCTTTCGTCGTGGCGGGCTGTGCAGCCGCCGTGATGGCGGCGCAGCCCGACGTGATGGTTTCTGCCGCTGGGGACGCAGTTGCGGTGCGTGGCGCCGACGGCCGGCTCTCCGCCGTCAAGTTCGGCAGCGACACCCTGTCGTTGCGCGAGTGGCTTGCTGCCGACGGCGATGCGCGGCTGCCGAACGACCGCGCAGTGGCGTCGGGATTTGCCTGCGATCCGGACGGCTGCGTCGCGCGGCTCCACGACGGCGCCGCGGTGGCCGTGAGCCGCACCGCGGCGGCGTTCGCCGACGACTGCACCCGTGCGGTCCTGATCGTGACCCTGCGCCCCGCGCCGGCGGATTGCGCCGCCATGGTGCTCGATCGCACGACCCTGCGAGGCAACGGCGCGACGGCGCTCACCTACCGCAACGGCCATTTCGAAGCGGTTTCCGCGCGCCCCGAGGGTCTCGATCGCCCCTGGGCGCGCCGCCGCGAGGTCGTCCGCAATACGGTGCAGAGCGTGGCGCCGTCCGCCGCCCCGCCGCCCTCGCGTGAGGCGCCGCTGTCGCAGCCGGACATCGATGCGGAGGAGTGACAGACGCCCCGCGCTCGCAGCAGCACTCAATATCGCCTGAACAGCCCCACCAGCTTGCCCTGGATTCGCACCCGGTTCGGCGGCAGGATGCGCACTTCGTATGATGTATTGGCAGGTTCCAGTGCGATCGAGGCGCCGCGGCGGCGGAAGCGCTTGAGGGTTGCCTCCTCCTCGTCGATCAGCGCGACCACGATGTCGCCGGTGTCCGCCGCCTCGCTTTTCCTGATCACTGCAATGTCGCCATCCAGGATGCCGGCGTCGATCATCGAGTCGCCGCGCACCTCCAGAGCGAAATGTTCGCCTGCCGACAGCAGATCTGCCGGCATATTGATCACATTGCTCTTATTCTGGATCGCTTCGATCGGCGTGCCGGCAGCGATGCGTCCCATCACCGGGACCGCGACCGGACGGGTGTTATCCTCGTCCGCGGCTGGCGTGCGCACCCGTCCGAGATTGCCTTCGATGACATTGGGCACAAAGCCGCGCGACCGCCCGTTGGTGACGCCGTGGCTAACCGATTCGGGCAGTTTGATCACCTCGATGGCGCGCGCACGGTTCGGCAGGCGGCGGATGAAGCCGCGTTCCTCCAGCGCGGTGATCAGGCGGTGGATGCCCGATTTTGAGCGCAGATCAAGCGCCTCCTTCATTTCGTCGAACGAGGGCGGGACGCCTGCTTCCTTCAAACGCTCGTGGATGAAGCGCAGCAGTTCGTATTGTTTGCGCGTCAGCATGTCTTAAGCCCTCCCCCGGTTTTCCCGATCGGCACAGGCGGCCAAAACAAATCATGAACATACACTATCCGTTCCATATGTGTTCTGCAACCATTTAATTTGGAGTGAACGACCCGGCCGCATGTCAAAATTGAAGATCAAAATTCAAGGTTGATGATGTCACAAGGAGCGCCCGGTTCCGCGGCAGGGGCAAAAGGCTCGCGGAGGAGGAGGCAATCAGCCTGCGACAGCGTGACCTGCAGGGAGCTGTCCTGCCTGCGGAATGGGTTGGCGATCGTCGTTCCATCCGGCGCGGTTGTGCGCACGGCCCGCAGGTATCCGGCGCGTCCGTCATTGGCGGGCAGCGCGCACCCGAGCACGGCGCGCGCCGTAGGCATCAAGATATCCTTGCGCCCGGCGAGCTTGCGCAGCAGCGGCGCCACGAACAGCACTGCGCAGATGAAGGACGATACCGGATTGCCGGGCAGCCCCAGCACGCTCATTCCCCCCAGTCGTCCGTGCATAAGGGGTTTGCCGGGACGCATTGCGACGTTCCAGAACGAAAGCGCCACCCCCTCCGACATAAACGCCTGCCGGACGAAATCGTAATCGCCGACGGAGGCTCCGCCGGTCGTGACCAGCACGTCGACGCCGGCAGCGCGGGCGCGCCGCACCGCCGCGGCCGTCGCGTCGAGACCGTCTGGCACAATCCCCAGATCGAGGGTTTCGGCGCCTTCGCGGTTGCCGATGGCAATCAGGGCAAAGCTGTTGGAGGAAACGATCTGGCCCGGGGCAGGCGGCGTGCCAGGCGCCACCAGTTCGTCTCCGGTCGCGAGCACGGCCATGCGAGGGCGGCGATGGACCGGCGCGGTCGCATGGTTCATGGCGCCAGCGAGCGCGATGTCGCGTTCGGTGAGGCGGCGCCCCGCGGTGAGCAGCGCCGCGCCGGCCTTGAAATCGAACCCCTGCGGACGAATGTAGCGCCTCTTGCTTGCCGGCTGCTTGATGACAACGACGTCGCCTTCCCGCGCCGTGACCTCCTGGATCACCACCGTATCGGCGCCGCGCGGCATTACGCCGCCGGTGAAGATCCGCACCGCCTCGCCGGGCCCGACCTCGCGATCGAACGGGCGCCCTGCAGCCACTTCGCCGATGACGGTCAGATGCGCCGGGGCCGTCGCCACGTCGGCGGCGCGCACCGCATAGCCGTCCATGGCGGAGACGTCGGCCGGAGGCTGAGTGCGCAGCGCGACGAGATCGCCGGCAAGCACGCGGCCACACGCGTCGATGAGAACGGCGGCCTCCGCCGGCAGCGGCGCCACATCCGCCAGCACGAGCGCCAGAGCGTCGGCGACCGGCAGCAAAGCCACGGCTAGTTTCCCTCGGCCCGATAATGGCCGGATTTCCCGCCGCTTTTCTCGATCAGCCGGATCATCTCGATGGCGACGCCGCGCTCAACCGCCTTGACCATGTCGTAGATCGTGAGGCACGCGATCGACACGGCGGTCAGGGCTTCCATCTCGACGCCGGTCTGCCCCGTGACCTTGACGGTCCCGCGCACGAGAAGCCCGTCGCGTTCCGGCGCGATATCGACCGCGACGTTGGTGATGGGGAGCGGATGGCAGAGCGGAATCAGTTCGTGGGTCTTTTTTGCCGCCATGATGCCGGCGATGCGGGCGGCGCCGAGCACGTCGCCTTTCTTGGCGTTGCCGGAGAGGACGAGATCGAGCGTGGCGGCGCTCATGCGCACGAAGCCGGCGGCAACCGCGACCCGTTCGGTCGCGGGCTTTGACGATACGTCAACCATGCGGGCGCTGCCGCCGCGGTCGATATGGGTGAGCGCTTTCGCCATGGGTTCAACGCGCCGCCGCCCCTCCCCCGCTTGCAGAGGAGGGAGGGGGAGGGTAGGGAGGACGGTCGCGGGCGAGCAACGCCCGCGTCGCCGCTGCAACATCGGCCTGCCGCATCAGGCTCTCGCCGACCAGGAAGGTCGAGATGCCGGCTGCCGCCAGTCGCGCAATGTCCGCGGGTGTAAAGACGCCGCTTTCGCCCACCACCACGCGGTCTCGCGGGGCCATCGGGGCGAGACGCTCGGCGACGGCAAGCGATGTGACGAATGTCTTCAGATCGCGGTTGTTGATGCCGATGAGCCGCGACGTCAGGCGCAAGGCGCGCGCCATCTCGGCCTCGTCGTGGACTTCAAGCAGCACGTCCATGCCAAGCGCGAAGGCTTCGGCCTCGATCTCCCGGGCGGCGCCGTCGTCGAGCGCCGCCATGATGAGGAGGATGCAGTCGGCGCCGAGCGCGCGCGCCTCGGCCACCTGATAGGGGTCGTACATGAAATCCTTGCGCAGGACTGGCAGCCGCGTGGCGTCGCGCGCGGCCGCCAGATGTTCCGGTGCGCCTTGAAACGAGGGCGCGTCGGTCAGGACCGAGAGGCAGGCGGCGCCGCCAGTTTCATAGGCCCGCGCCAGCGCCGCCGGATCGAAGTCGGCCCGGATGAGGCCCTTGGACGGGCTTGCCTTCTTGATCTCGGCGATGAGGGCGTATTGACCCGCCGCGATCCGCCGCTCGATCGCCGCCAAAAAGCCGCGGGGCGGCGGGGCGGCTTTGACGGCGGCCTCGAGCGCGCTGCGCGATCGCGCGCGCTTCGCCGCGGCGATCTCCCGGCGTTTGTAGGCTTCGATGCGGGCGAGAATGTCGGCCATAGGGTTTGGATAGCGACGCAGCGGGCCTAAGTCCAGACGCCTCTATGCTGCCCGTCAATGGGCCGGGGAGGGGTTGGAATAGGGCGGCCCTGGTGTTGGGGCGACCCTACCGATGCTTGCAGAACAGCTCGCGTGCACGATTTACGAATCGCTGCCGATCGCATCGCTCGGCCAACAGCAAAAATCTTCCAGAATAGATGCGAGTCAGCGGTGCGTCCGCGGAAGGAATTTGCCTGTCCGGAGCCGAAGTGCATGGGCGGCGAAGCCAGCCAACCGTGCTCTCGGAGCCCAGCGATGGACCATTCCACGCAAAAGGCGTGATTCACGAAACTTGACGAATATCTCGACGAGGCGTTCATGCCAGACGGGCGACAGCAGCCCCCGATGCCCGCAGGGCATAATAGTTCCGATGAATGATTTGCCCTGACGCGGACGCCATAGCAGCGATGTGCTCTCACGCACTCCGCCGCTCCAGGATCTTGTCAGGGGAGCATTTCAGGCGCCAGGTGAGGCCGGTCTGAGCATAGTTGAGCTCGACCTCACCATCGACGCTCGCTTTAATGACCGTCGAAATGACCGTGCTGCCGAACCCGTGTCGTTTCGGCGGGACCACGGCGGGCCCGTCGCATTCGGCCCAGCCGATCGAGAACTCGTTCCCGTCAAGCCGCCAGTCGATATCGACGCATCCGCGCTCAGCCGATAATGCGCCGTATTTGCCGGCATTGGTGGCAAGCTCGTGCAGCGCCATGCCGATGCTTTGGGCTGCGGCAGCGGCGAGCCGCACCTTGGGGCCGTGGACGGTGATTCGCATGCCGACCAGGTCGGCGAAAGGCCCAAGCTGAGCACGGACGAGGTCTTCCAGCTCGACACCCCGCCAATCGCTCTTGATGAGGAGGTCCTGATTGGCGGACAGCGCCTGAATGCGGGCGGAAAAGCGCCTGATGAATTCGGCCGTGTCGGAGGCGGCAGTCTGCCGTGCGATCGATTGCACGACGCTGAGCATGTTTTTGGTGCGGTGGTTGATTTCGCGCATCAGCAGGGATTGGAGCTCCTCGGCACGTTTGCGTTCGGTGATCTCCTCGACAGTGACGCCAATCGCCAGAATGCTGCCGTCAGGACGTCTGAGAGGGTAGATGCTCTTATCCCAGTGCCGACTGATCCCCGGAAGCTTCGAGCTCTCCCCTGAAACCTCGATCCTGGCGATCTCGCCCGTCTCAAGAACGCGGCGCATCAGCGGCTCGCACGTCTCCCGCATCGCAGGCACGATATCCCACACCAGACGGCCGATATGGTCCGCGGCCGGCACGCCGTTCATTTCGGCCAGCGCCGCGTTGATGCGGACATAACGCAGATCGCGGTCCAGCAGCGCGAGGCCAATCGGCATGTTGTCGTAGATGGCTTCAATTTCAGACAGGCGGTCGCGCAGCGACTCTTCGGCTTGCTTGCGGGCGCCGATGTCGCGCGCAATTCCGGAAAGGCCGACGACCTTTCCGTCTCGATCATGGATCGGCGAGATGGTAACCGACACTTGCACCGTCGAGCCGTTCTTGTGCAGCCGCGTCGCTTCGAACTGCGCGGTGGTCTCGCCGGCCGCGACGCGGGCGAGCATGGCAGCTTCGTCGCTCTGCCGCTTGGCCGGGAGCAGGCGCCGGATCGACTGGCCGACCATCTCCTTCGCGGTGTATCCAAAGAGCCGCTCAGCCGCTGCGTTCCAGCTCGTGATGGCGCCGTCGAGCGTCGTGGTCACGATGGCGGCCTGTGATGAGGTGACGACCGCGGCGAGCCGCCCTTCGCTCTCGCGCTGCGCGGCATCGCTGCGGCTGCGGTCGGCCACGGCCTGCTGGAGCGCCGACCAAAGCGCGGCGAGCTCCGGCAGGCGCGGTTCGAACGAGATTTGGCGACCGCTGAGCACCATCGCGGCTTTGCCGCGCATTTCCTCGATCGGGCGGGTGATCCGCCGAGCGACGGCAACGGCAAGCCCCAGCGACATGAGCGAGATGGCGATACCGAGCACGATTGCCCAGCCGACGGCGTTAAGCACCGCCGCCTGCAATTCGCTTTTCTTCACGGCCACGCCCACCGTCCAACTGGACAAAGCGGGATGCGCGCTCGCATTGAGAACGACGTCGCCGTCGCCAGCGTGAAGAAATTCGAAAATGCCGTCCTGGTCCTTGACGTCGCGCCATTCCTGAGAGGCGAGTTCGCCCACAAAGGCGGCATGATCGGGCAGGCGGGCGATGAATCGGCCTTGTCCGTCGATGATGCCTGCTTGCCAATTTGGCGGTAATTCGTGCGCGTCGAGCAGCTTCAAAAAGCCGCGCGCTCTCATGGCGACCGCAAGCGTGCGAAATGGCTGGTTGTTCTTGAAGACGGGCACATAGATATCCGCGACCCACTCCTTCGAAACATTGCCGATCAGGACGCCTGAGACAACAACCGAGCGGCTCTCAAAAGCGAGGTTGTGGGCGCGCATTGCAGCCGGCTGCAAGCGGGGAAGGGGGCGATCCTGCAGGGCAGCGCCGTTGATAAGCTGCTGGCCATCCCGAGCGGCCACCAGGAACGAGGCGTCCTTCATCGATGCGAAGGTGCGGCGCGCCTCTGCATCGAAGGCGTCGAGATTGTCATCGAGGAGGGCCGGCGAGCGGGACAGAGCCTGCGCGAGCGTGATGCATTTGTCGAGTTCGGCGTCGACCGCGGCGGCGAGCGAGCGCGCCGCGTACAAGAGGTTTGTGCGCTGAGCCTCATCGGCCGCCCGGTCGAGATTCCAGATCACGGCAACGATCACGAGGTTCAGCGGCAAAGCGAGAGCGATAACGATTGCGATCAGTCTGGAGGTGATCGTCCAGTTCACGGCGTGCCATGCCGTCGGCAAGCAGGCGAACTTGCCAACCGCCGCCCTCAGCAGCACGCCGGGCGCAGACTGAACCTTGACGAGCTTCCCCACGGCTGCCGATCCTGACCAAAGGTCCCGCGGCCCATCAGCCTAGACGGGCTTAGCTTCTTCCCGCGACAGCAAATACAAATCAGGCGAATTGTAGGCCAATTTAGGTGACATCATGTTTTCAAGGGGCAGTCGAAGGCGCGGCGCGGTGTCGCTCTTTGCTTTCATGCCCGGGCTACCCGTTCGAGACTGCGATCAGCCGGTCGAGGCAGCCCTCAGCCGCGCCGGAATCGATCGCGTGCTCCGCAAGCTTCAGGCCATCGGGGAGTGTCTTCACCTTTGCTGCGACCACCAGAGCGGCCGCAGCGTTGAGCAGGGCGACGTCCCGATAGGGGCCGGTACGGCCTTCGAGCACCGCCTTGAGCGCCGCCGCGTTAGCCGTGGCGTCGCCGCCGCGCAGCGCTTCCGGTTTGACGCGCGCAATGCCGAGACTTTCCGGCTCGATCTCAAACGTCCTCACGCTGCCGTGCTCCAGCGCCGCTACTGCGGTCGGTCCGGCGGTGGTGATCTCGTCGAGACCGTCGGAGCCATGCACCACATAGGCGCGCTCGGACCCGAGATTTTTCAACACATGGGCGAGCGGCTCAACCCATTGGCGCGAGAACACCCCGACCATCTGGCGTTTCACCCCAGCTGGATTCGACAGCGGCCCCAACAGGTTGAAGATGGTGCGCG
The DNA here is from genome assembly GCA_021323775.1 of Hyphomicrobiales bacterium. Lineage (GTDB taxonomy): Bacteria > Pseudomonadota > Alphaproteobacteria > Rhizobiales > Xanthobacteraceae > JAJPKK01. The sequence goes on along the minus strand of JAJPKK010000019.1, from coordinate 4,707 downwards.
TGCCGAGCTCGACGCGTGTCGGGCCGACATGCTTCATGGCGGGATGATGCGCCGGCGCGAACATGAAACCGATCCCGGCGACCTTGATGCAGGCACTGATCGTTTCCGGCGCGAGATCGATCTTGACGCCGAGCGCCGTCAACACGTCCGCCGCGCCCGATCGCGACGACAAGGCCCGATTGCCGTGCTTGGCGACCGGCACGCCGGCCCCCGCCACGATGAAAGCCGCGCAGGTCGAGATGTTGAACGACCCTGAGGCGTCGCCGCCGGTGCCGACCACGTCGATTGCACTATCGGGAGCGGCGACGGCGAGCATTTTGGCGCGCATGGCGGTGACGGCCCCGGTGATCTCGTCGACGGTCTCGCCGCGCACCCGCAAACCCATCAGCAAAGCGCCGATCTGCGCCGGCGTCACCTCGCCCGACATCATGCTGTCGAACGCCTCACGCGCCATTTCGCGCGACAGGGTCGCCCCGGAGGCCACGTGACCGATCAGCGCCTTGATCTCTACCATGATGCGCCAGTCTGCTTGATTTTCCGCCCGATAGCGATTCGAAAACTCTGCAACTTTTCGGCATCAGACGCCAGTGTTCCGTTTCACAGTTGACTTGGAAGATCCGGCGGTCGGCGGATACGGGATCGGGATAGATCGCCACGGCGCCGCTACTGCGTCCGGCGCCGGCCCGAGGCCGCATTCCAGTCCGCCGCGATGTCGAGGAAGTTCTTCAGGATGAGATGTCCATGCTCGGATGCGATGCTTTCGGGATGGAATTGCACGCCGTGCACCGGCAGCTTGCGGTGGGCGAGGCCCATGACGAGGCGTCCGCCGGTCTCCGCCGTTACCGCGAGCTCGTCCGGCATGGTGTCGTGGTCAACCACCAGAGAGTGATAGCGCGTCGCCAGGAATGGTCCGTTGATGCCGCGGAATACGCCGTCGCCGCGGTGACGGATCTCGGAGACCTTGCCATGCGCCGGCGCCGGCGCTCGCACCACGCTGCCGCCGAACACCTGTCCAATCGCCTGATGGCCGAGGCAGACGCCGAACACCGGGATGGTGGAAGCAGCCGCGGCGATCAGCTCCAGGCAGATACCCGCTTCGTTCGGGGTGCAAGGCCCGGGAGAAAGCACGATCGCATCGGGCGCGGCCGCGATCACGTCCGCTGCGGCGATCTTGTCATTGCGGTACACGATAACATCGGCGCCCAACTCGCCAAGGTAATGAACGAGGTTGAAGGTGAAGCTGTCATAGTTGTCGATGAGGACGACCGATGCATCCATGTCACGCTCGTTTAGCTCGGGCTGCCGTCATTTTTTGCCCCTCCGTGCCCCTCTCGCTTGCCGGGAAAGGAGTTACGAGAAGGACCTCGCTGGCCCGGGGGCGCCTGCGCACATCCGCCGGTTCACACCAGCCCTGATCCCAACAAGACGAATGGGGAATGTGACGCAAGAGATCGATATAAATTGCTCTTAGACGCCCCCCCTGAGCACGTCAAGATCGTCCGGTTGTGGGCGCTACGGATGAACATTTTTGAACTCTTTGCCGAATTTCGCGTTCCGCGCCGGCAATATCGGAATGCCGTCCAATGTCCTGGCGCGAGTCAAAGCGTCGTCTGCGAGAACGACCACAATCCGGACAAATAATCGCGCAATGTATTTCGCGATGATTACACCTTTAGGGTGCGCCGTTCCAGAAAAATGCCGCTCCGGAAAAATGAGGTAAATCCTGCCAGAGGCGGCAGACGCGATTTTCTCTAATCCCGAGCGCAAACGATCCCGGGTCGAATGCCTGTCAACAACGGCCAGTGCCGTCGCCAGCGCCGCCGCAAAGCGTTTCGCCTCCCGCTTCTCTCCGGCCGCCCGCGTTGACAGCGGACGCCTCCGAAATCGCCGCGAAAATGAAGATTGGCGCGGAGCTGATGGCATATGGCGATATCGCTGCAGCGCGCACGATGTTTCAGCGTGCAGCCGAAGCGGGCGATGCGGCAGGCGCATTTGCGCTTGCGGAGACCTACGACCCGGTGGTGCTGGGGAGATTGCGGTTACGAGGAGGAATCACGCCCGACCTCACCCTGGCTCGCGCCTGGTATGAAAGGGCGAGGGACCTGGGCTCGCTCGCAGCGCGAGACCGTATTTCGAGATTGGCGCAGCTTCCCCGGTGACGAGCATGCAGGTGCGTCTGGCGCCGCCCCCCCCGCCTCTCCCGCAAGAGGGAGAAGCTGAAGGCGCGAGATGCGTTGCCTGGAGCGGCGAGCCGGATGGCGACGCGATTTACCGCATCGGTTTGCGCTTCCACACCCCGATCATCGCAGGCCAGAGCGCCGAGTACTGTCGTTCGTCGGCTCGTGCCTGCTCAAGGTCTCGAAAGACGCCTTGCATTCGCTCCTGCGTTGTGACGCCCAGCTCAACCGCTCTGGGCAGAAGACTGCGGCACAAGGCCTGGTGATGCGCGACGAAAGGCTCAAGCGACGTCATTGGAAGATCGATGTCAGTGCCGTCCGGCGCGCCAATGCCGGCGTCGACAAAATAGACCGGAAGCTTGAAAGCGAACTCCATGTCCTGACCAGACCGCGCGCACGTTTCAAGGATGACGCGCAAAAGCTCCGAGCAGGCTTCGAGCCTTGGGTAGAGATTGATCGTGCGGACATATAAGTCTTGAACCGCGACGGTCCCACCCGGCTTCGTCCAGCGGTACATTCTGCGAAGCACGGCAACGGGATCGCGGGTGAACAGGAGCGCAAGCCGCGCGAAGGTGAAGTCGAACAGCTCGCCGCCGATGTCGTCGGCGCTCTCCATATTCGCTTCGATGAATCGGTAGCAACTTGTTCCGGTTGCCTGCAGCCGTGCGATTGCTTCGCGCCCGGCATTAGAATCGCGATCGAGCCCGGTCACCTCGCCTGAAGGTCCAACCATCTCGCCCATCAGACGCATGGTTTCGCCCGGCCCGCAGCCGACATCGAGACACGTCCAGCCAGGCCGCAGGCCTATCGCGTGAAACAGTCGCCTGGTGACCGCTTCAAACGTCTGGCCTTGACGCTGAAGCCGTTGATATTCCTCGGACGAATGTCCGAGCACGTACCGATCTCGCACTAATCCCGCTTCCTGTTGGCTCATATCGAGGGTCATTGCCTGTGCTGTTGCTCGCGCCATAGCATGAATTGGCGAAACAGGGCGTCGCGCTCGGCTTCATTCCGTGGCGCGGTGCGCACCTGCCGCGTCATGTAGGTCTGAAAATCGCGCGCCATCCCCTGATCGCCTGAGTCACCCTGGGCAAGATGCTGGAGCATGTCTTCCGCCACGCTGAAACGAGTCCAGCCGGGAACGGTGGCGGCGAGGTTGACGTCGCGCCATCTGGGATGAAAAGGCTGCTGTGTGAGTTTGTTCCAGCGATTGAACAGATACTGCACAAACCGTTCGACCCGACGATATCTGTCGCTGTTTTTTGGCCAGTTATAGACGGCGAGCACGGAAGGAACCGCGACGGTGTCGATCCTCTCGCCGGGCGCTATCAGGTTTGGATAATCCGCACTAGTGAACTCGCCGACGGCATAGAGGTCAGCGAAAGCCCTGGTGTACGGCACCGGCAAGAGGTGAAGGCCGGTGCTCTGCGGTATTTTGAGCCAGAAGTCGACGGGCTTGGACACCGAGCCGAGCAGTCCTTTGGCGTCACCCGCCAAAAGCATTTTGTACCCGGTGGTAAAGTCGATGAAGACCGGCTCGACCGGAAGGTTGAGTCGCTGGAATACGATCGGGCCAGTCAACGTTGCCGAAACGCCGGGCGGACCGAATATGATCTTTTCGCCGCGCAGGTCTTCCAGGGTCTTGATTTCCGGCCGGACCAGAATGTGGAATTCGGCGACGGGAAGGCGGATGATGTAACGGATACGGTCCTCCAGGTGAGGCGTCTTGCGCTCGGTGCGGAAGTATTCGAACACGTCCGATTGGGTAAACGCGATGTCGATGCCGCGAAGGTAGAGCAGATCCTCCAGGTTGCCAGCGGCGCCGCGCGAGATGATGGGAAGCACGCGCAACTGGTCGCCGTCGTCGAGCACCTTTCCAAGCTCGTCGGCGAAGCGCAGATAGGTTCCGTCAAAAGCGCCGCCGGCAAGGCCGACCGTCCAGTTGTTCTCGCGCTGCTTGATGACGTCCTCGGGCCCGCTCTCCTGAAGTGATTTCGGGATGGTCTGGCTGCCCACCTCGGCAATGCTGATCCACAAGCCAAAGGCCAGTCCCAAAGCGCCCGTTATGACGAAACCGCGCATGGCCGCCCCCCCTCGTAAGCCAGCCCAGTCATTTTTCAGACGATTGCGTCTGCTTTGAGGCCGACTTGACGCCACCCGATTGAAAAAGAATCTTCGGAGTAAAAGTTACCTGCAATTAAATCTGTGAAATCAGTTTGTTATTTGCGCAGAAGGTGAAGCGCAACGGAGGTATTATGTTTTTGACTTTTTGACGGCGGAGAAGGCAGAAGCGTCGTGAGGAGCTGGAGGCAGGTTTTATAACAGCGATGCAAGAGGTTCTTTTGAATTTCGAGTGGGACAGGACGTGAAAAGCAGCCAACCCGCGATCACTCGCGGCCTTGATCGCTTGGATGCTTCTTGTGGCGGGCGGCGGCAGCCGGTCAAGGGTCTCGACCGCTTAAGCGGCGATTGGCGCGCGATTAAACGCGCGCAACTCGCCCTTGACCGGCTGCCGCCGCCCGCAAGACTG
>JAJPKK010000271.1 GCA_021323775.1 Hyphomicrobiales bacterium | reverse complement strand
TTCATGGTGGCGTAGCGCAGCACGTCGCGCGTCGTGAGCGGCGCCGGCAGGCCGGCCGGCGGCTTCGGCCACGGATTGGCGGCTGCCGCCGGCGGAAGCCCCCAGTCGACAGGGTTTGGCGGGGACCCCTGATCGAGGATCATCTGGTTGACGAGCGCACGCTGCAAATTCATCGCCGACCGCATCTGGGTGAAGAAATCCGCCGTCAGCGTGACCTCGACGTCGACGCTCAGCGCGGGCTCCATCCCCAGGCTTTGCAGCTTGAGGATCGGCGGCATGCCGTGGCGCATGTTCATCTCGATCGGAAAGGCGATCGAGACCTGCGCGCCTTTATCCTTGACCGCCTGCCAGCCCAGGTCGGACATCCCTGTCATGTGGATGAACAGGTTGTCGGGCCCGATGCCGATGTTGGCGCCGGCGGCGCCGCCCTTGCCCTGGGCGAGCAGGTCGAAGATCGGGCGGATCGAGAACGGCGAAAGGATGTGGGCCGCAATCTGGAGCCCGAGTTGACGCCCGATTTGCCAGGACTGGGTGTACGCCGGAGCCCCGAGATAGACCTCGCCGCCCATGATCATGTGGACAAGCTGGTCGGATGAAGAAAACCAATTCTTCACCAGCCGGAAGGCATCCTGCGGATAAGCATAGCCGGGAGTGTTGACCGTAACGCCCTCGCCGGCGCCCTCGAAATAGCCGAAGGCGGCGCGGCGTCCCGTATCGAACAGCGCCTGGACGGCGGCGTCGGAATGCTGCGGCGTGTGGTGGATCTGCGAGACGTCGTGCACCGTGGTGACGCCGTCGTCGAGCTGCGAGAGCCCGCCGAACAGCTCGTTGATGTAGACGTCCTGCGGCCGGTAGACGGGCGCGAACTTGAGGAGAATGTATTCGTAGTAGGTAACGCTCCCGCTCGGCGTGCCCGAGCCGTCGTTGATCAGCACTCCGTCGGCGAGGAAGCTGCGCAGCGCCGTCTCGAACTGGTGGTGGTGCGTATCGATGAAGCCGGGCATGACGATGCGTCCCCGCGCATCGATCACCCCGGCGTCGCCGGCGCCGATGTTGGGGCCAACGGCGAGGATCTTCTTGCCTTCGACGAGGACGTCCGCCTGGACGAATTCGCTCTGGACTCCCGGCCTCGGGTCCATCGTCATCACCGAGCCGCCGCGAATGACGTAGCGCCGGCCCGGCCTGCCAGTGCCCTCAGGCGGATCGTCATCGTCCGCCGCGGCGGGACGGGCCGCGAACAGATTCAGACCCGCCGTACTGACCCCGATCGCCGCGGCGCCTTTCAGAAAATCGCGTCGCGAGGCGAAATAATGGTTTTGCAGATTTTCCCGCGCGCACAATTTACACATGCTGGCGTCTCCCCCATTTTATGAGCCACCGGCGCGACGACTCGGAAATCAATTCTGCCGTCGATCCCCGCATGTGTATACTTCAATGTTCAAGGCGGCACCGCGAGATCGAATGGCGCGAGATGGATTTGCTCCCATCGCTGCGTCCCATGCATCTCCTCTGATGTTGTGGGCCGCGTCCCGCTGACGCCGGTCGCGGCCCGTCGGTCCACTTCCCGAAACGGCCTGTGGACTGCTTTCCATTTCGAGCAATACAGACGGCGCGCCGATGCAAGCGCACTCGGACGGCGTATTCAACAGGCCTGTCGGCGCAATAAGCGCAGCCGCATTACGCCGGCAGCGGAGCGCGTCGCGCCCGCTGCATCTCAAGCAAGCGCGCCGAGATTGCCCTCTGTCGAGACGTTGCCCGCTTTTCGCGCGGAGGCGGCGCGATGCGCTGCGCTTATTCGCTCTTACGGTCTCGCTTTTTTGGAGGCGCTTTTTTGCCGGGCGTTCGCGCGGGGCTTTTTTGCAACTGGCTTTTTCGTGGCGCGTTCGCGCGGGGCGCCCTTGCGCTGTTGCGCAACGGCAAGCGCACGGCCGGCCCACGCGGCAAGCTCATCGGGATCGTCGTAGAGCCGCTCAGGCAGGCGCCAAAAATGCCGCGATGGCCGGCCGACATGATGCTTGGCCAGGGGATAAACAAACGGAGCGCTGCCCTCGCGTTCGAAACTTGGAATGCTGGTTTCATCCACCCTGAGATAGATCACGCCGTCGAAGACAAGGCCAAACATGAGGCCATCGGCGTAGAGCCCGATGCCGCCGAACATCCGCTTGGCGGCCACGGGACGAAACGGCGCGAACAGTTCGCGGATGAAGTCGGGGTCCATGCGCGCAATCCTCCGCAGGGGTTTAGCGTGTGTAGCGCCCTACGGCTCAACCCCGGCTCACAAGCTCTTGGGCGCCACCGCCCCTTATTCCGGCCTGATATTGGCCGCCTTGATGATCGGCCACCATTTCTCGATCTCGGCGCGCTGCAGCGTCGCAAGCGCCTGCGGCGTTTGCTGGTCGCGCGGAGCGATCTCGAGCCCGAGATCGGCAAGCCGCCGGCGAACGGCCCCATCCGCGAGCGCGCTGACCGTTGCCGCATTGAGCTTGGCGAGAACGTCGCCCGGCAGCCCCTTAGGACCGTACAACCCATACCAGGTCGACATGTGAAATCCCGGCAGCCCTGCTTCCTCCACGGTCGGGATTTCGGGCGCTGAAGCAAGGCGAGTACTGGCTGTGACTGCGAAGGCCTTGATCTTGCCGCTCTGCAAAAACGGCAGGCAATCAGAGGCCACATCGATCATGAGGTCGATCTGACCAGCCATGACATCCTGCAGCGCCGGCGCCGCGCCGCGATACGGCACAAGCTGAAATCGCACCCCGGCAGATTGCTGGAACAGGATGCCGCCGAGATGAGTGGTGGTGCCGGCGCCGGCCGTACCGGCGGAGGCCTTGTCCGGATTGCCCTTTAGCCAGTCGATGAGTTCGCGAAGGTTCCTGGCCGGCAGGGCGGCGTTGGCGACGATCACATGCGGATTGCTGGAGAGCAGCGCGATCGGATCAAGGTCCTTCACCAGATCATAGGGCAGCGCATAGATCGCGCCGTTAAGGACAAGAGTGCCGAGGAACCCCATGCCGAACGTGTAGCCGTCCGGCGGCGCGCGGGCGACGCGGCCGGTGCCGATCGTTCCGGCCGCGCCGGTGACGTTCTCGACAATGACGGGTTGCCCGAGTGAAAGCCGCATCGGCTCCGCGAGGATGCGCGAGATGGTGTCGAGCGGCCCCCCGGCCGCGAGCGGCACCACCATGGTGAGGGGCCGGGACGGATAGGGCTGCGCCGACGCAGGACTGACACAGATTGCTGCGAGGACGATCGCAATCAATGAAAACAGCGCGCGAGTTTTCATGGGCGTTCTCCGCGGATCACAGAGACGCTACACCATCTGATCCCGCAGGCGGAAGCGCAGGGTGGGCAAAATCTCCTGTCGTGGCGAGTCCACTTGCCAGGCGATTCAATGCCGATTTTGCCACCTCCCCCCTTACCCTCCCCCGCATGTGCCGCATGTGGGGAAGGGTAAGGGGGAAGGTTTCGCTGCGCTCAATCCGCCCCACGTGACTTGCCGTCCGCGCAAAACCTGGGCATATCGCTGCGCAAGCCCGCGTGGAGAACGTTCATGCAAAGCCGCTTCGTAAAAGCGGACGCCGAAGCCATGGTGAAGCGTTACGGCGAGGCCGGGGTGCCGCGCGATATCGCTATGCGCGTCTACACGACCCGGCTGCTCGGCGCCGATCCGCGCCTCGTGCTTCACGGCGGCGGCAACACGTCCGTCAAGACGCGCACGCTCGATCTCATGAGCCGCGAAGTCGAGGTGCTTTGCGTGAAAGGCTCGGGCGCCGATATGGCGACCATCGAGCCTGCCGGCCTGCCGGCGGTGCGGCTTGCCGACCTGCGTGAGCTGCGGGCGCGCGACGCGCTGTCAGATGAGGACATGGTAAGGGTGCAGCGCGCCAACCTCATCGATCCGATGGCGCCTAATCCCTCGGTCGAGACCTTGCTGCACGCGTTCGTGCCGCACAAGTTCGTTGATCACACCCATTCTACCGCAGTTCTCAGCCTGATCGACCAGCCGGACGGCGAGGCGCGCGCGGCCGAGGTCTATGGCGCTCGGATGGGGATTGTGCCCTATATCATGCCGGGCTTTGCGCTCGCCAAGAAAGCCGCCGAGATTTACGAAGTAAACAGGGCCGTGAATGGCCTCATTTTGCACAAGCACGGGATCTTCACCTTTGGCGAGAGTGCGGAAGAAGCCTACGAGCGCATGATCGAAATGGTCTCGCTCGCCGAAGCGGCGCTGCGGCGCGGCCGTCGCGCGGCGTTTGCGAGCGACCCGTCCCTTCCGGGCGGGGGAATGTTGCGGCTTGCCGAAGCGGCGCCGATCGTGCGCGGCGCCTGCGCACAGAAGGCGGCGTCCGGCGCGCACCGGCGGCTCGTTCTGGAGTTCCGCAAGAGCGACCTGATCCTGAACTTCGTCAACGGCGCCGACGTGAAGCGTTACGCCACCGCCGGCGTGGTGACGCCTGACCACGCCATCCGCACCAAGAATTGGCCCCTGGTCCTGGAGCCGCCGCGGCAGAGCGGGGACTTTGCTGCGAGCACGGCGGCTGCCGCCGCTCGCTTCATGGAAAACTACCGGCGCTACTTCGCGCGCCACAATGCGCGCTGCGGCGGCGGCAAAACGATGCTCGATCCGCTGCCCCGCGTCGTGCTGGTGCCCGGGCTCGGCCTGTTCGGGCTCGGCCGCTCGAAGAAAGATGCCAAGATCGCCGCCGATCTCGCGGAAGCGGCGGTTGAGACCATCACGGACGCTGAAGCCATCGGCCGTTTCGAATCGATCTCCGAAGCCGATATGTTCGATTGCGAGTACTGGTCGCTGGAGCAGGCGAAACTCGGCGCCGCAAAGGAACTGCCGCTCGCCGGTCAGATCGCCGTGGTCACCGGGGCGGCCGGCGCGATCGGCGTCGCCACTGTCAAGGCGTTCGCGGCGGCCGGGGCAGAGGTTGGGCTGCTCGATGTGAACGAGGCCGAGGTGCGCGCTGTTGCCCGGGCGACCGGCGGCGCGGCGCTGGCGTTACGGTGCGACGTGACCGATGCGGCCTCGGTGCGGGCGGCGTTTGACCGGGTTGCTGAACATTTCGGCGGCGTCGACATCGTGGTGTCGAATGCAGGAGCGGCTTGGCAGGGCCGCATCGGCGAGGTCGACGAGGCGATCCTGCACAAGAGCTTCGATCTCAACTTCTACGGCCACCAGCGTGTCGCCCAGGCGGCGGTGCGCATCATGCGGGCGCAGGGCACCGGCGGCTGCCTCCTGTTCAACGCCTCCAAGCAGGCGATCAATCCGGGGCCGAATTTCGGGCCCTATGGCCTGCCTAAAGCCGCGACCCTTTTTCTTGCGCGCCAATATGCGCTCGACTACGGCGCCGACGGCATCCGAGCCAACGCCGTCAATGCCGACCGCGTCCGCTCCGGCCTCCTCACCGACGCGATGATCGCCGAGCGCGCCAGGGCGCGGGGCGTGACCGAGGCCGAATACATGAGCGGCAACCTGCTGGGCCGCGAGATCATGCCCGAGGACGTGGCGCAGGCCTTCCTTGCCCAGGCGCTGGCGCTGAAAACTACGGCCTGCGTCACCACCGTCGACGGCGGCAATATCGCGGCAGCACTGAGGTGAGGCTATTCTCCGCCGAGCACGTTGCCGGAGGTAAGCGTGCAACTCGGCGTAGACGACTGAACCGACAGGACTTCAAAACGCCGCCCGGTGATCCAGCTCCGTTGACGGATGGGACCGGTGCCGCCCTCGCGACCCCAGATCACCCTCGCGGTGCAGCTCGTATAAGCGGCATCAAACATAATCGAAATCCGTCGTGCGCCGGCAATCAGAGGACTGTCCACTTGCAGCGCGCCGCCCTCGAAATGCACGACGTACTTCCCGCCCATGGCATTCCTGGCCTCGTCGGGAGCCTGCACGTTTTCTGCGGTTCGGCCGCCGCCGAGCCCGAATCGGCCTCTGCGGCCTGATCCTCCGCCGCCGGTCACGGCAATCGACTCTTTCGTGAAGGCCCGTCCGGCGGTGCTGATATAGATGCTGAGCGAGCTATTGAAGCTGCGGGACACCGCGGCGTCGCTGCCTTGGAATACCTGCTGCCGACTGTTGGTCCAGTTCAGCGCAATGGATTTGCCGAGCAGTGGCCCTGGAAACGTGGCGGATTCGGCAATGCCCGGCGCCGCCAATGCTGCGCCGAGGATGAGAGCGTTCGCCGCTTTCGAAAGGGTCGCGCGCGCCATCCTGCCTCCTATTCGCAAAAGCGTCGGCCGTTGAAGACGAAGCATGCTGGCGAAACGCGCAACGGGACCGTGTGCCTCGCGGCCCATAAATGGGACGCGCTCACCCGATGGATGGTCGGTCGCGGCGCTTCTGTCTCGACGTTGATGTCAACGAATTTTCCCGTCACTTTCTGCTCGGACGAGGCGGCAGAGCTGAAGCTGACCCGGCATCTGCCGTCGGCCGCGACACGGATCGACAGGCGCTCGACACATCCTTCGCACAGGAGGGCCGCCGGCACGCGGCACATGGCGGCCGCAGCGGGCCGGCTCCATGCGATGCCGATCAGGGCCAACGCCACAAGCCCGGCCTTAATCCAAGCTTCGGTTCCACCGCTTCGTCGCTGCGCCCACAGCAATGCGCCTCGACCGGATCGCCTTGCGAACCGATGCCGTGTCCACCGCATTGGAAAGCCCTTCCCTTTGGAGTTCATTCGCAGAACTGCCGGCCGTTAAAGTTGAAGCAATTGCCGCGCCCGGAGCGGCCGGTTGCCGGCGGCTCGGCTCGGTGCGTGCGCGGCGCGCTGTTGGCGACGGCCGGACGGGCCGGCTTCGGCGGCTCGCCGCGCGGCGCGCAGTTGCCGTCGCGGTCCAGCAGTTCGGTTGCGGCGCAGGTCTTGGCGATGCACCGGCCGTTGCTTTCCCGCTCCCGCGGCCCGCAATCGGGCGCGCAAACGCGCCCGCTGCGGGCCTTAAGGTCGTCCAGCAATTCCGTCGCGGGAGCGTCGGGGACTTGGGCTCTGTGCGTGCGCGTTGCGAAGTTCTCGATGGCTTTGCGCAGCGCCGGCGTCTGCCAGTTCGAGTCCATCGGCGCAAAGTAGCAGCCGAGCCGGTTAAGCTCGGTCTTGATTGCGACGACAAGCTGGCCCTGGTCGGCGGCAGGCGGGGCGTCCGGATTGACCGCGGCCATTTGCGGTCTCTGGGGATCGCGACGTGGCTCCGGAGCTGCGGGCGGGCTTTCGGTGCGATCGCCGGACTGCGCGGCCAGCGACTGCGCCTGCTTGCTCAAGGCTGCAACCCGCGCCTCCGCCTCGCGGCGGGCCTGCTCGATATTTGCAATTTGCTGGTCCTTTGCGGCTCCTTCCTCGGCGGAGGCGCGTGATCTAGCGAGATCAGCGGCGGCCTTCCGACTGGCCTGTTCAGCCTCGGCGAGGCGGGCGCGCAACTCGCGTTCGCGGTCCGATGCTTCAGCCGAGATGCGGCCGCGTCGTTCGGATTCTTCGCGCAACTGCCGGGTCAGATCCGTGACGGCGCGCTGCCGCGCTGCGACCTCGGCGGCAAGGCGCTCGCGCTGCGCCTGCTCCTCGCGCAGGCGGCCGGTTGCCTCCTGCGCAGCGCGCTCGGCTGCTCGCAAGCTCATCTCGGCTTGAAGCCGCTCGATTTCGAGCGCCGCCAGGCGGTCGCGCAGTTGCCGCTCCCGTTCGGCGCGCTCGCGATCGAGCTTTAGGGCGCGCGCCTCGCGCTCCAGCATGTCGAGCCGTAGACGCGCATCAGCCGCGTAAAAACTGTTCGGGAAGCGATCGAGAAAATCGCGCACCCCGGCCGGATCGTTGTCCGCGCGGACGCGAGCCCAGACCTGGGCGTCGGTTTCGTTGCGGTTGAGGTAGACCTCGGACAGCAAGGATATCGAGAGTTCAGGCACCTGCTTGCCGCCGGTCGCCTCATAGACGCGCCGTGCGACCTTGCGGAACAAGGCGCCGATCTCGAGCCCAGGCTCGCCGAGACTGTCGAGCAAGGCGCGCGTGAACGGGCTGTTTCGGGCCGTGCCATCTTCGGCGACATTGTTCGCCTGGGTCGCATAGGCGACCACGGTTCCACGCGCCTGTTCGATCCGTGCAAGTCCGCGCGTGATGCTGGCATCCCGGTTGCGCGCCCGCAGCGATCGCGTCAGCTCGGCGGCCAGCGGGTTGTTGCGGCAGGCATCGAGCACGAGAATTTTCACGCCGGCGGCGCCGTCAAGCGCGCGTTGAACCTCCTCCAATGCGACGAGCTCAAAGCGAAAGCTGACCTCATCCTGAAGTTGGGCGCCCACCGGCATGAGGTAGTTGTTCCCGTTGAACTGGATGCCGTGGCCGGCGTAGAAGAACAGCCCGATTTCGGCGCCGCTCACGGCGCGCGAGAATTCAGCCAGAGCAAGCATGAAGCCTTGCTTGTCGGTGTTTTTCCGCAAAATGACGTCGAAGCCGAGCGACCTCAGCGAATCCGCCATGTCCTGGGCGTCATTTTGGGGATTGAGGAGCTTGAGCCGCGCCTCGTAGTCGGAATTGCCGATGACGAGGGCGACGCGTCTGTCCGCATGGGCGTGCGCAATCCACGCAAAACAAAAGAAAATAGCCGCGAGAGCGCGGACTGCCAGCGCCGTCATGGCCGCCGTCCCCGGGATTGGCCTTGTTTGCCGAAGTCTCGACCGCGATATCATTCGATAAATCGCCTTCGGTCGCCCGAAATAGCGACCGCCGACACGCGAGCCTACGAAATTAGTGTCTTGTAATCAATTTGGGTTCAATCGAACTATTAATCCCGTTGTCGGCGCCCGCAGGTCACGCGTAGAGTCGCCGCATAATTGCGTGACGCCCAATGATACGGCGCGGGTCAACCCCGGACCACGACGGCGGTCATGCGCAGCAGCGGATCGCGGAGGACCCATGCGAACAGATCGTCGCCGTTTCATTGCCGGAGCGCTCGCGCTCGGCGCGGCGGGCGCAACGCCGGCGCACGCGCAATCCGGCTATCCGAACCGTCCGGTGCGTGTGATCGTGCCGTTTGCGCCGGGCGGCGTCACCGACGTCACGGCGCGGCTCATCTCCGGAAAAATCGGCGAGCAGCTCGACAAGCAGTTCTACGTCGAAAATATCGTTGGCGGCTCCGGCAATGTCGGCATGGGGCAGGCTGCGCGCGCGGCGCCGGACGGTTATACGATGCTGACAGCGTTCAGCTCCTTGGTGATCAACCCCGCCTTGTTCGAACGGATTCCTTATGATCCGGTCAAGGACTTCGATCCGGTATCGCTCGCTGTCACCTCAACCACCGTGCTCGTCGTCAATCCGGATTTGCAGGCGTCAAACGTGAGAGAGCTTGTGGCCCTGATCCGCGCCAATCCGGGCAAATTCAGCTACGCCTCGGCCGGCGCCGGAACGACGTCGCACCTTGCGGGCGAGCAGTTCCGCCTGGCGCTCGCGCCGGATCTCGTGCACGTGCCATTCGGCGGCGGCGCTCCTGCGATGTCGTCCGTGGTCGCCGGGCATACGCCGATCGGCATGGGGGCCCCGGCGGTCGTTGTGCCCCTGGTCAATGACGGCAAGCTGCGCGCCCTCGCCGTCACCAGCAATATGCGGACAGAGACGCTGCCCCGGGTGCCGACCATGGCGGAAAGCGGCTATCCGGATATCGCCGGCGACAGCTTCGTTGGATTCGTGGTTCCGGCCGGAACCCCGAAAGACGTGATCGCGCTCCTTAACCGCGAAATCGTCAGGAGCTTGAGAACGTCCGAGATGAAGGAACGGATGGCCATGCTCGGCAACGACGTGGTCGCCAGCTCGCCCGAGGAATTCGGCCAGCGGATCAAGGCGGAGCTGTCGATCTGGGCGAAGGTGATAAAGGCCGCGAACATCAGGGCGGGGTGAGGCAACGGCCGTTTCGGCTCGACGCGGGCCCGCACGCGCGCGCCCCTTGCAGGGCTCCCTTTGCGAGCGGTCAGCAGACGTGTAATGTCGGCGCTCAAGCCCCAGAGCATTTCGCCAAGCGATTTGCTTACCGAACGGGGCAGCGTTTGGAAACCACCAGGGAGTACGCAATGCGTCGTCGTTTTGGATCTGCCGGCATCGCCGCCCGCGCCGCGCTGGCGGGCGCATCGCTTGCCGCGCTCGCCGTCGCGGCACAGGGCGCCGAGTATAAGATGACGGTCAACCGCGACCGCCTCGTCAATGCCGCCAACGAGCCGCAGAACTGGCTGATGATGAACGGCGACTACGGCTCGACCCGCTATTCCAAGCTTGCACAGATCAACCGCGACAACGTCAAGAACCTGCGCATGGTATGGGCGCTGGCGCTGCGCGGCATGCAGGATATCGGCCAGAACGGTCCGGAGAACGAAGT
>JAJPKK010000059.1 GCA_021323775.1 Hyphomicrobiales bacterium | reverse complement strand
TCGCCGGCGAGCAATCCCTGCAGCGCCGGCGCAGTGCCGCGATAGGGCACGTGCAGGAACTCAACCTTCGCCATCATCTGGAACATTGCCGATGTGAGATGCGAGGTGGTGCCGTTGCCCTGCGTAGCGGAGGAGATTTTGCCCGGATTGGCGCGGGCGTAGGCGATGAAGTCCGCAAGCGTCGCGGCGGGGACCTTGCGAGGGCTGACCACCAGGCCGGTCGGCACAATTCCCATCACCGAGATCGGCACGAAAGCGGCCGGATCGTAGCCGAGCCGGCGATAGAGGTTCTGGTTGATGACGAACGGCGGCGCCGGGGAGGAGAACAGCGTATAGCCGTCCGGCTCTGCGTGGAACGCCGCTTCGGCGCCGACATTGCCCCCGGCCCCCGCCCTGTTCTCAATGACGACGGACTGCCCCCATTTGCGCGACAGGAAGTCGAACACGACGCGCGGCATGGTGTCCGCCGTCCCACCCGCCGGAAACGGCACGATGACCTTCACTGTGCGCACCGGATAGTCAATCGCCGCGGCGGCGGTCGCGAGCGCCGCAGCGACTGCGCTGCCGCCCAAGAAGGAGAGTACGAGCTTAATTGCTCGCCGACTCAAGCCAACTGTCTTGGCCGCATTCTCGATAGCTCGTAGGACGGGTTGAGCGATAGCGAAACCCATCAGGCCGTTCCGGCGGCAAAGTGGATGGTGGGTTTCACCGCGCTCAACCCACCCTATGACGTTGCGGGTTTTTCGGCTGTAGAGTGGGCAAAGCGAAGCGTGCCCACCCGCCCTCGAAACGCCTGGGCGAGGGGTGGCGGGCGCGGCGCTTCGCGCCTTCGCCCACCCTAGCGGTCCTTGCTTGCGGATGCTTCGCACGCACACAATCGCCACTACTGCGGAGGCCGCTCGTTGATCTCGATATAGGTGCCCCACGGATCGGTGATGAACGCTATGCCGACGCCGGCGTCATTCACCGTGTAGGGCCGATCAAGCTTGATGTTGTTGGGCTCAAGCGTCGTCTTGATGAAGGCTTTGAGGTCCTTCACGTCGAAGCCGATGTGGTCGAGGATGCGGCCCTTGGTCGGGGCCTGCGCGGCATCGGCTTTGGCGAACCGAAGTTGCACGCCCGGAATGTCCGCGACCGGGGCGTTGTTGCGCTGGCCGGCCTTGGCGCCGAAAATCTTTCCGTACCATGCCTGACTTTGCGGGATCACGGCTTCCGGCAAGAAGAAGTGGACGTGCTCGCTCTGGATCGGCGCCGGCTGGTTCTTGTTTTCCAGGATTTCGATGCGCAAGCCGTCGGGCGTATTGACATAGGCCTGATCGAGCCGGCCGTTGTTTCCGGGCTCGACGGGCACGCCCGCGGCCTTCCACTTCGCCGCCTGCTCCTGCACATTATTGACGATGAACCCGACATGGTTGACCACCGACCCCCGGCTCGGGCCGGTCGGCGGCGGCGTGCCCGGCGCCGCGTCGAGAATCACCATGACGCCGGGGAAGAGCACGCGGTGCCGGCCGCCGGCCTGAAACGCCTTGCCGCCCATGGCGACAAAGATCTTCTCGTTGGCGGCAACGTCTTTCGAGTTGAGATGCCAGTGTCCATTGGTCACGCCGGCCTCGTTGAACGGGAACGGCTGCGCGGTGGCCGCCCCCGTTGCGAGGACAGTCGACGCAAGCAACAGGCCTGCAAACAACGTGGTTTTCATCAATGCCTCCCTGTGGGGCCGCGCTCGCCTTTCCGTTTGCCCTCGCTCGCGAGAGGGGCAGGATAGGGCGCCCGCCGGCCAGACCATCACACGCAAACGCTACCAGTTTGCGGCGGCTGGCGAAAGCTTGACGAGGTTCATCGCTCTACTTGTGTCAGTTCTTCGCGCCGTCATTCCGCAGCGCCGCCGAAGGTGGCGAGCCCGGAATCCATGGACCGAGGCGTTATGGATTCCGGGTTCGCGGACAAAAGCCCGCGCCCCGGAATGACGGACACACGTCAGAGTCGGACCACCAGGACCCGAAAGCGTCTTGGAGTCATGTCTGCGATCTGGTAGCCGTCGTCGGAAACTGGCGGAGGGTCATCGGCAGAGCAGCGCTTGGTGAGAGCCCAGCCCCCGGCGAGGCGCGAGGGGCTACAATGGGGCGGGAGAACATATGAGCAAGATGCGCGATAAAGCGGGACGGCCGATCGTGGTGGTCACCGGGACCGGCCTCGTCACTTCGCTTGGCGCCGGCAAGTCCGAGAACTGGCGGCGTCTTACGGCAGGCGAATCGGGAATCCGGGAAATCACCCGGTTCGGGACAGAAGGCCTCAGGACCAAGGTCGCCGGCACCGTGGATTTCATTCCGCTTGACCCCTATTCGGCGCCGGACCTCTCCGAGCGCCTCGCCGAACTCGCCGCCGAGGAGGCGATCGCGCAATCCGGTCTCGGCTCCCGCGGACGTTTTCCCGGGCCGCTGTTTCTTGCCGTCGCGCCGGTCGAGATCGAATGGCCGCAACGGGAAATACTGGCCAATGGGTCGGGCGCCAACGAAGCCGTCAGCTATGATGACCTCTTGCGCGCCGCCGCATCGGGTCGCTATCGCAGCTATCACGAGCGGTTCCTGTTCGGCTCAGTCGGCGAGGCTTTGGCGACGAAGTTCGGCACCGCCGGCTCGCCGATCTCGCTGTCGACCGCCTGCGCATCCGGCGCGAGCGCAATTCAGCTCGGCCTTGAAGCCATCCGTCGCGGCGAGACCGACGCAGCGCTGTGCGTCGCCACCGATGGCTCGGTGAACGTCGAAACCCTGATCCGGTTCTCGCTGCTGTCCGCCCTCTCGATGCAGAACGATCCGCCGCAAGCGGCGGCAAAACCCTTCGCAAAGAACCGCGACGGCTTCGTGATGGCGGAGGGCGCCGGCGCGCTGGTGCTGGAGAGCCATGAGGCGGCGACGGCGCGCGGCGCCAGAATTCTCGGCGTCATCGCCGGCTGCGGCGAGCTGGCGGACAGTTTCCACCGCACGCGGTCGAGCCCGGACGGCAAACCGATCATCGGCTGCATCAAGAGCGCGATTGCCGATGCGGGGCTCGCGCCGGACGACATCGACTACATCAACGCGCACGGCACCGGCACGCCCGAGAACGACAAGATGGAATGCATGGGGGTCTTGGCGGTGTTCGGCGAGCGCGCCCGCAGCGTGCCGATCTCCTCCAACAAGTCGATGATCGGGCACACGCTGTCCGCGGCCGGCGCTGTCGAGGCGGTGGTCACCCTGATGACGCTTGAGCATCAGCGTATCCCGCCTACCATCAACTACCTCGTTCCGGATCCTGCGATTCCCCTCGACGTGGTGCCGAACGTGGCGCGGGACGCTTCTATCCGTCATGCGATCTCGAACTCGTTCGGATTTGGCGGCCAGAACGTGTCGCTGGTGATGGCGCGGGAGCCGTTCTGATGGCGTCAGCGAAGGGAGCACGGCGGGTCCTCGTGACCGGCGGCGGGCGCGGCCTCGGCGCCGCCATCGTCAAGGCGCTGGCGGCTGCCGGGCATGATGTGACTTTCACGTATCGTTCCTCCGGCGATGCCGCCGAGGCGTCCGCCAGGACGCTCGCCGAGGAATACCCGCAGCAGAATTTCGCTGCGCTGCGGATCGACCTCTCCGACCGCGAGGCCGTGGCGGCCTTCGCGGCCGAGCTCGGCCAGGAGGGGCCTGACTCCGGGCGCTATGACGGCTTCGTGCACAATGCCGGCCACACCTACGACGCGCTCGCCATGATGATGGACCAGGCCAAGGCCGAGGTCGCCATGCAGGTCAACTACTGGTCATTTACGCGCCTCGCCAATGCATTGGTGCGCCCGATGATGCGCGCCCGCAGCGGGCGCGTCGTCGTCATCGGCTCGGTGACGGCGCTGCAGGCGAACCAGGGCAACGCCGCCTACGCGGCGTCGAAGGCCGCGCTGCTCGCCTATGCGCGCACGCTTGCGATCGAGGTGGCGCGCACCGGGGTAACCGTGAACTACCTGGCGCCGGGTTTTATCGATACCGAGATGCTCGCGCCCTACTCAAAGTTCCGCGACGTCATGGAGGGCCAGATTCCGGCCCGCCGTTTCGCAGCGCCGGAAGAGATCGCCGCCGTGGTGGCGTTCCTGATGTCGGGAGTCGCGTCATACATCACCGGCGCCGTGCTGCCGGTGGACGGCGGGCTGTCGGCGGCGCTCGGGGTGCATCGGTAGGGCTTCCGATCGCCAGGGTCGGCCGCAGAGATTGAACACGCCGGTGCGCGGTGCGGTCTGTCCTAAATCCTGACAGAGCCCGCTGCAGAAGTTCGGAGCTGCTTTGCAGCTCCGAACAGGTGCTACCACCACCAGCGTCGTCGCCAGCCCGGACCATAATAGACGACACCCGGGCCGTAGTAAGCCGGGCCATACACGACGGCGGGCGGCGCATAATAGCCCGGCGCTTCGTAGACAGCAGGCGGCTCAGGCCCATAGCCCCCGGCGTTACCGGGCTGCGGCCCGTAGCCTCCCGGGTAACCCGGTTGCGGCCGACCGGGGTAACCCGGTTGCGGTCCACCTGGGTAACCGGGCTGCGGTCCATATGTCCTCGCCTGCCGCGGGCCGCCGATGCTGAGGTTGCGGGCGATCGCATAGCCGCTGCGTCCGTTCCACGTGACCTCGCACCACTCGCCAGTGCAACTCGTAACCCGAACCGTGCTGCCGGCCGGGATGGTCGTGATGATCTCCTGGTCGGTGCCCGGTCCGCTGCGCAGATTAACGCTGGCCGTCACCGAGGCAGTCCCTGCGCGGCCCGTGCGGGCCGGCGCCCGGAACGCTGGCGCCCGCGTGGCTGGGGCCTCTTGTGGACCTGGGTTCGGGCTTGCATTCGGCGGTGGTTCCTGCCCGGCCGGAGGCGGACTTTGTTGTGCATGCACCGGCGCCGTCGCGGCGGCAGCCGCAACGATGCTCAGCGCCGCGCCAAGCGCCTTGGAATGGAAAGGCATGAGAAGCTTCTCCCTCGCGAAACCGCCCCGCTCCTGGCCAACGCCAAGTAAAAACCGTGCAAACCCCATCAGCGTGACCAATTTGCGGCCAAAATCTTAATCTTACGCAATGTAGGCCGTAATTAGGATTCTAACCCTCCGGCCACGCCCGCAGCGGCGGCCGCATCGCCTCGTAAGCATGCGCCATGCGCAACACGCCCACATCATCGAAGCGATGGCCCACGATTTGCAAGCCGATGGGCATGCCGTCCGCATCGTAGCCGGCGCAGATCGATGCGGCAGGCTGTTCCGACATGTTGAACGGCACGGTGAAGCCAATGTGCCCGAACGGACGCGCCGGGTCGTTGCCGGGAGTCGCCTCTTCGGCCCCATAGGCGGTGATCGGCGAGGTCGGCGTGATGAGGAAATCATAAGGCGCGGTCGCCGCCACCGTCTTCTCGCGCATCAACATCACCAGCGCCAGGTTGCGCGCCGCCTCGGCAGCGCTCAATTTCTCCGCCCGGCGGCACCACGTCGCGACGAAGGGCAACGCCTTCGCTTGCCGCTCGGGCGGCAGGAGTTCGAAATCCGCGAGCAGCCGGGCCTGAAAGAAGCCGTCGACGCCGGCAGCGATTTCCGCATTCAAGAACGGCGTGACAGGCTCGACGACGGCGCCCGCCTGCTCGAAGGCTCTGGCGGCGGCCGTGATGGCGGCGCGCACCGCTTCCTGCGGCGTCAGACCGATGCCGACATCGAGCAGCAGACCGAGTTTCTTGCCCTTGAGGTCGGTTTGCTTGCTCTCCTTCAGCACGCCGGGCCAATCGATCTCCTGGTACGGCAAAGCCATATAGTCGCGCGCGTCGGGCTTCGTCAGCGCCGTCATCAGCAGCGCCGCGTCTGCGACCGTGCGCGTCATCGGGCCGGCCACGCGGCCGAGATACGGCGGATAGATCGGCACCCGGCCGAGCGAAGGCTTGAGGGCGAAGATCCCGTTATACGCAGCGGGCAGCCGCACCGAGCCGCCGATGTCGGTGCCGAGCGCGAGCGGCGTGTAGCCGGCGGCCAGCGATGCGCCCGCGCCCGAACTCGAACCGCCCGGATTTCGCGACAGATCCCAGGGATTGCGGGTGACGCCGTGCAGGCTTGAAATGCCGGACGCCAGCATCCCGTAATCCGGCATGGTGGTCTTGCCGATGATGACGCAGCCGGCCTCGCGCACGCGCTGAGAGGGCGGCGCGTCGGCGGCGGCCGGCGTCATGTCGCCGGCGGCGGTGCCGACCGGAGTTGCAAAGCCCTTCACCGCGATGTTGTCCTTGATGGTGATCGGCACGCCGTCAAGCGCGCTCAACGGCGCGCCAGCGCGCCAGCGCGCCTCCGAAGCCGCCGCCTGGGCGAGCGCTCCTGCATCATCAACCACGTACATGGCGTTGATCTTCGCCTCCCACGCAGCGATGCGCGCGAGCGCCGCCCGCGCCACTTCGACGGGGGAAAGCTGCCTGGCGCGATAGGCTGATGAAAGCGCTTCGGCGGTAAGGTTATGGATGGCGGTCATGTCAGCTATCTCCACCTCCGGTGCACCCAGAGCCACTGCTCCGGGTGTTCGCGCACCCAGCCCTCGACCACATCGGTGATCGCCTGCATGGTGCCGCGCACATCGATGCGGCCGTCCGCGTCGCGCACCGGCTTGACTTCGTCGCTGATCTCGCCCCGGAAGCGATTGCCCGGCAGCCGGATCACGCGCGTGCCGTAGATCGGGCATTCCACCTCGCGCGCCAGCATTGCAATGAGCGGATTGGCCTTGCAGGTGCGCCCGAAGAAGGTCACGTCGACGCCGCGTGTATAGTGCTGGTCGACCAGCATGGCCACATGCCGGCCTTGCTCAAGGGCGCGAGCGAGCGCCACCGGCGCTCCCATGCTCGAGGGCACGAGCTCGCCCATGAGCCCCTTGCGCAGCGCGATCACCGCATCCGCGATGGCGCCAAGATTGGGGCGACGGTAAAGAATGACGGAGTCGAGCCCGTCGCTCGCCGCAATAACGGCAGGCAATTCCCAATTGGCGAGATGAGCAGCGAAAACGAGGGCCGGCTTGCCGTCGTTCTTCAGGCGAAGGAAGCGCGCAATGGCTTCGGGCGTGTAGTCGATGAACCTGCGTTTGTAGGGGTCGCCGGAGCAGATGTGATCGAGATGGGCGATCTCGGCGGCGACGCGGCCGAGATTGTCCCACACGCCGCGCAGAATGGCTTCGATCTCGGCCTCGCTCTTCTCCGGAAAGGCAGCGCGCAGGTTGTCGCGGCCGGTGCGGTGCTCGATCAGCCATGGCCCGACGGTGCGCATGAAAGCTCCGGCGATGTTGCTGACGGCAACGCGGTCGCAGCGGCGGACGCCGCCAAGCAGCAGCGCCACACTCCATCCCGCCACAGCATTCGCCGCGCGCTTGAGGCGGTCAAACATCAGGCGGCGGTATGGTTGCCAAGTCATTCGCATGGATCGAGAGAAGGTTCTTGGTCATGCCGCGGCGCGTGCGCAGCACGCGAGCCCGGAATCCATAGCCCCGGGCGAGAATGATGTTGATGGACAGGGAGTATGGATTCCGGGCTCGCGCCTTCGGCGCACCCCGGAATGACGGCGCTGCGAGAATGCCCTGCTGTGCTCGTCATTCGCCGGTCTGGAAATTCACGATGATCTTGCCGAACACCTGCCGGGTTTCGAGGCGCGCGAGGCCGCGCTCGAAGTCCGCGAGCGCAACTTCGGTGTCGATCACCGGCAACAGGCCGCCCGCCATCTTGGCAAGGACAGTGCGGATATTTGCAATCGAGGCGCCGAATGAGCCGAAAATCTTGTACTGCTGCTGGAAGAGCTGCATCAGATTGAACGTCGTCGAAGGCCCCGAGGTCGCCCCGCATGTGACGAGCCGGCCGCCGCGCTTGAGCGAAAGCAGGGAGCCGTTGAAGGTCGCAGCGCCGGTGTGCTCGAACACCACGTCGACGCCCTTCTTGGCGGTGATTTTCCGCACCACATGCTCGAAACGGTCGGTCTTGTAATTGATCACATGGTCGGCGCCGAGGGCCTTCGCCTTTTCGGTTTTGGCGTCGTCGCCGACTGTGGCGATCACGGTGCAGCCGATCGCCTTCGCCATCCTGATGGCGGCGGTGCCGATCCCCGACCCGGCCGCATGGACGAGGATCGTTTCGCCGGGTTTGAGCCTGGCATTGTCGAACAGCATGTGCTCAACGGTCGCGAATGCGATCGGCGCGCAGGCGAGATCGCGCATGGCAATGCCCGCCGGCGCCCTGATGACGAGGCGCTCAGGCATGGTGATGATTTCGCGCGCAAAGCCGTCGACGTGGAAGCCCATGATGCCGCCGACATTCTCGCACAGATTATCGCGGCCCTCGCGGCACGCGATGCATTTGCCGCAGGTCAGCGCGCCGTACATCACGACCGGATCGCCGGGCGCGAGCGCCGATACGCCGGCGCCGACGGCCGTCACCTCGCCGGCCGCCTCAGCGCCCACCACCAGCGGCAGCTTCCGCCTGGCGAAGGCCATGCCGCGATATCCCCACAGGTCGAGGTGATTGAGCCCGACCGCCTTGATGCGCACCTGGACTTCGCCCGCGCCCGGCGCCGGCGGTTTCGCGATTTCGGCAAGCTCGATCTTGCGGTCAGCAATAAGGGTGAGGGCTCGCATGTCGGCTTTTGGTCTCCCGATAGTCTCCCGAATGAAATGCCGCGGACTGGATGTCATGGACTTGTCCGGCTGTCACTAAAATGTTGTCATTGCCCGCAGACTGGTATTGACCGCATTGGGGAGGAATTGTGGATCGGCCCTGCGCCGCCCTGCTCGGGACATTGGCAGCCATGATGGCCGGCATGACCGGCGCGACCGCCGCCGCGCAAGATCGTGAGGCGTTCCTTGCCGGACAAACCATCAACTGCCCGGGCTGCGACCTTAACGGAGCGAACCTCGACCGGCGAGACCTCACCGGCGCCAACCTGTCCGGCGCCGATCTGCGCGGCGCGACTTTCTCCCGCACAATCCTGCGCGGCGCAAATCTTTCCGGCGCCAACCTCGCGGGCGCGTCGCTTAAGCGGCACGACCTCACCGGCGCGAATTTGACCGCCGCGAATCTCTCGGGAGCGACCCTGCACCGCGCCGCTTTGCGCGGCGCCAACCTGTCCGATGCGAACCTCGCAGGCGCAAACCTCAACGCCGCGGTCCTGATCTCCGCCAAGCTTCAACGCGCAAAACTCAGCCAGGCGCTGCTGTTCCAGATAGAGGCGGGCGGCGCCGATTTCACCAGCGCCGATCTCAGCGCGGCTCTCATGGGCAGCGCCAGGCTGATCGTTGCCAGGCTCGACGGCGCCGATCTCACCTTCGCGGATCTGTGGGAGGCGAGGCTTACCAATGCGAGCCTGCGGGGCGCGACGCTGACCGAGGCAAACCTGCACGGCGCGACCTTGTTGCGGGCCGATCTCAGCGGCGTGAGCGGCGAGCGCACCAACCTGACGCGGGCCAACATGCGGACCTCAAATCTCTCCGGCGCGGTGCTGCGCGGCGCTGACTTTTTCCAGGCCGATCTTGCCGATGCCGATCTCAGCGGCGCCGACCTTCAGGATGCGCGCCTCGCGGCCGCGAAGCTGTTCAATGCGAAGGAGACCGGCGCCAACTTTCATGGCGCCATCATGCCGGACAACAGCTTGCATCCGTGAGGCGATTTGCCGGCCAACGCTTTGGGTCGTAGCCCGGGTTGAGCGGAGCGAAACCCGGGGCCGCGTTGCGGCGCGGCGACACCGATCCCGGGTTTCGCTTGCGATCAACCCGAGCTACGCTCACGGCCGCGCCGCCCGGACAAATTCTGCCTCACGGCCTTTCGAGCGTCGCCGCGGGGTGATAGCGTTCGCGTTGCATCGCCGGTCAACAGGAAAACCCAGCTCAACAGGGAGGCATTCATGAAGATCACCACATTCGCAGCTCTATTGTTCGCGTCGGCGCTGACAGCGGGCGCCGCAGTGGCGCAACCGGCCCCGTTCAACGCGACCGGCGTGACCATGGGTCACTGGCACATCGTTTCGAAGGACGTGGAAGCAAACAAGAAGATCTTTCTCGCGATGGGCGCCAAGATGTTCATGGTCGGCGGCAACCCGCTGATGATGTTCCCCGGCGTCTACATCAACCTGAACCTCGGCAACGAGAAGGGCGAAGGCGGCACCCCCGGTTCGGTGGTGAACCATGTCGGCTTCATCGTCAACAATGTGCAGGAGCAAGTGGCGAAGTGGAAGGCCGCAAACGTGCCGGTGCTTCCGGGCACAAACAACAGGCCGGACCAGGCATTCGTCGTGACGCCGGATGGCGTACGCATCGAAATCCTGGAAGACAAGGCGCAGGCGGAGCCGATCAAGAACGAGCACGTCCACTTCTCCCTGCCTGAAGGGGAGATCGCCAAGGCGCAGGCGTGGTATGCGAAGACGTTCGTCGGCACTGCCGGCACCCGCAACAACGCGCCCGTCGTCAATGGCATCCCGGGCGTCCAGCTCCGGTTTGCCAAGGCCGACGCGCCGCAAGCTCCGACCCGCCACCGCATCCTCGATCACATCGGTTTCGACGTGAAGGATCACGCCGCCTTCGTAAAGAAGATCGAGGCGGAGGGCATCAAGCTTGACGAGCCGGTCCGCAAGACTCCGACCGGCAGCACCATTACCTATATCACCGATCCGTGGGGCACCCGCATTGAGATCATCGAGCGGGGGCCGTTGGGATCGCCGGTCCTATAGCAAGCTACCTTGGAGCGCAGGGCGCGCGCGGCCGCGCGCGCCCCATAAGCGACCGACGCATCTCATCCAGCCACTTAGCCCGGCCGAGCGGCACGAGGCCTTTCCGCGAAATAATCGCTTGGCCTATTGCGCGCGGGGCGAGGGGCCGCACGTGGCGCAGTTATTTTTCATCGTTTCCTGGGCGAAACGCGGGGCGGCGTTGCCGCGAGGGCGGGCCGATCCTGGATTTCGCTATTCCTCAATCGGGGCTACGCTTCTCCCCGACGGTTGGAGGCATCTCCCTCCAGACGGCTCATGAGGAGATGACGATGTTCAAATTCCGTTTGATGTATCTGGTGACAGGCGTCTTCTGTGCGGCAGGCGGGACCTTGGGCGCGGAAGAGGCGAACAAGCAACTCGTCCCGGATTTCGCCCCCACCAACACCACCGGCTGGGTGCTCGACCGCAGCTTCGGCGTGGATGATCTGCTCCCGCCGCCGAACGGCGGGCCGGGCCCTGTCACCTTCGACAAGGCCCATCCTTATGTTCCCAACGGCTCCGGGAAGCAGCCGACCTATCGGGTTGCCGATCTTTCCAATCCGATCCTGCAGCCCTGGACCATCCCGTCGATGAAGAAGGCGAATGAGGAGGTGCTGGCGGGCAAGGTGCCGTTCCGTGCGCGCGAACGCTGCTGGCCGGTCGGGGTGCCCGGCTTTAACGCCTACTCGCTGGTCGAGCCGTTCTTCTTCTACCAGACCCCCACGAAAGTCGTGGTCATCAACCAGGGCGGACCGGAGATTCGCCACATCTATCTCAACGTGCCGCACTCGAAGGATGTCAAGCCCTCCTGGTACGGCGAATCGGTCGGCCACTACGAGAACGGCGACACCCTGGTCATCGACACCATCGGCATTTCGTCCAAGTCCTATATCGACAACTACCGCACGCCGCATACCGACCAACTCCATGTGGTCGAGCGCTGGAAGCTTGCAGCCGACGCCATGACGGTTGACGTTTCGGTGTTTGTCGAGGATCCGGGCGCCTTTACGATGCCCTACTCTGCGGTGCAGCGGTGGCGGCGCGTCGAAAACGCCCCGCTCTCGACCGCCACATGCAATGAAAATAACGGCGATTTCTTCAACGAAGGGCTGGTGCCGTTGCCCCAGGCCGATAAGCCTGATTTCTGATTTCGCGGCTGCTGGTTAACGGTTCGTCAAAGGCGGGCGAAATCCCGGGGAGGCAGAGCGCCTGGCGAGTTCGTCCCGCATTTCGCTGAGTTATATCGGGCCGGCCGAAGGCGGGACCCAATGGCTCAACCGCGCTGCGCGAATTTCGGCTGCCGGCATCGCTATAACGGCTCGCGGTTTGGCGCACTGACCGGCCGCGTCCGCCCGCCGGGCCGTCAACGCACGACGCGATCAAGGAAATGCCGTCCCGCGCGGTCTTCGGTCTCGATGATCCACAGGTCGGGGTCGAAGCGGATTTGCCGGGCGAGATACGCCTCAGCTTCGGCATCGGACGCCGGCATCGTTTTCATGGCCGGGCTGAAGGCGCGATCGAGCGGATACTCATCGTCGAACGCGGATTGCGGCGCCGGGCCATAAACGTCCGCCGTATCGTCAAGGCGGTTGACCTTGATGAAGATCGCCCCTGCTTCGTCGGCGCCGCGCCGGCGAATCACCGCGAACACGCCTTCGACGTGACAGCGCCGCACATAGGCCAAAACCCATACCTGCGATTTGAGACGCATATTCGCTGCTTCTTTCGAGCCGCACTCTACCCCGCTGCCGGAGGCAAGCGCGGCAATAATTTAATTTCAAAACGTGAACAGCCCCATCTGCCGCCGGCCTGAGATCAATCCAGCGGCCGTCCGGTCGCCAGAGTGATCGCACGGCGCAGGCGCGGGGTATTCTGGCCGGTGACCGGAAGATTGTGGTCGCGCTCGAAGCGCGCAATCGCTTCGCGCGTGTCCTCATCGAGGATACCGCTCACTCTCATCGGTCCATAACCGAATTCGTTGAGAATTTGCTGCACAGTGCTCAACTGCCGCAACGGGTTAGGGACGTCGCCGGCTGCATCGGGGCGCGAAGGCGAGGGCGCGCTTTGGGCCCTGGGGCGCGGCAACGGAACCGGGTTGATCATCTTCTGTGCCGGTTCAGGCTTTGGAGGATCAGGGGCAGACGGCCGGGGCCGCGGCAATTGAGCGGATGTTCCGGCGTCGTCATCGGACAGCACCGGCAACGGCCGGATCGCAAAAATCGGCGCCGGATGCCGGCCTGGCTGCAAGTACAAGGCGTTAGCCACGATCGCCGCCACTGCGGCGACAAGCGCGAGGGCGCACAGGCTGTCGCGCGGATTGCGCAATATCAGCCGGAAAATGCGCGGCAACCGCACCCTGATGAGCGCGCGGTAGGTTGAGCCAAGGCCATCCGCGAGGCGTTCTCCAAGGGATACGTTACGCACGCCTTTGCACCGGGAACAGGAGATCGGCCGTCACATTCATTCCGCCCCTCTCCCCACCCTCTGCCGGCGCCCTGCCCAACCCTCCTCCGCTTGCGGGACAGGGAAGGCCGGGGGCCGCGGGAGGGCACAGGGGGGATGCGGAGCAATCGGCCGCGAGGCCTGATGGCGGGAGTTCGCTGCAAAGCCCTTTCTGGCTGTCGCTGCGAATTCCGCTGGCAATCGGGATGGGCCGGCGCGAGCTGGGCGCGCATGTGCAATCGAGCGGCAGCCGCACCACCATGCGGGCGCCCTCGCCGGGCCTGCTCTCGGCGCTAAGCTCTCCGCCATGGAGACCGACGAGCGCCGTGACGATCGAGAGCCCAAGGCCGGCGCCCTCCTGCCTGCGGCCGGAGCCGCCTTGCGCCTGGAAAAACGGGGTGCCGATGCGCTTGAGATCGCCCGGCGCGATCCCGATGCCATCATCCGCGACCTCAAGCAACACCTGCTGGCCGACCACGCTCGCGCGGACAGCCACACTCCCGCCACGGTGGCTAAACTTGATCGAATTGGTCATCAAGTTGATCAATATCTGCGTCACGGCGCGACGGTCGGCGACGATTTCGGGAAGACCGTTTGGCGCGTCGACCTTCAATGTGACGCCGAGTTCCTGCGCTCTGAGCGCCAGTAATTCGACGCAGCTCGCGATCACGGCGTCGAGCCGGACCGGCTGCGGGAAGAGTTCGAAATTGCCTGTCTCCAACCGCGACATGTCGAGAATTTCGTTCGCCACGGCAAGCAGGTGATGTCCCGATTCGTTGATGATCCGCGCATATTCCAGCGCCCGCGCGCGATCGAGATTCCCGTCGCTGCGCAGCAAATCGGAGAAGCCGATGATGGCGTTAAGCGGCGTACGAAGCTCGTGGCTCATGCAAGCGAGAAAGCGGCTTTTGGCGGCATTGGCGCGAAGAGCCGCGGCGCGCGCTTCAAGCAGCGCGTCCTGCCGGATTTTTCGCGAGGTCACGTCGCGCATCACCGCAACAACCGTTGGGCGCATTGCATCGCGGCCGCCGGCAGGACACGCCCCTCCCGGACCCTCTCCGCATGTCCCCTGCCCTACCCTCCCTCCTGGCCGGGGAGGGTCAGGGATGGAATGCCTCCACTCGGCCCTCCCCCGCGCGCGGGGGAGCGTCAGGGAGGGAGTAACCGGGGGAGGGCAGGGCGAGGGCAACGCAAAACAACGCATCTCGATCCAGATGAACTCCGCCTCGGCCTTCCGGCGAAAGCGGAGCTCGATCTCGCAGGCGTCGCCAGTCGCCGCCTCCGACAATGCGCGCAGATAGCCCGGCCTGTCAGCGATGTGGATGCGATCGAACAAGCCGTAGTCCTCAAGATCGGAGGCCGGAGCGCCGAGCACGTCTTGCGCATTCGCCGAGACGTACACGATGCGACCGCCATGACTGTGGTAGGTAACGACCTCGCTCAAGCCAAAACCCTGCCGGAGAGGCTGTTGCGCCTCGCCGTGGGGCCGCGCACGATTCGCCCGCATAAGGGAATCCGCACCGAGCGCAATGCCCGCGGCGTAGATCAAAGCCGACACAGTGCCGAGCGCCGCAAGCGTGCCGGCTGAGCGCTCAACGCCTCCCCCAACGCCGACCCACGAGCCGGCAACGACGAGAAGCGCGGCGCCGCCGCTCGCGAGCAAAGCTGCGACCGCCACCGCCCGGCGCGACCCCGACAGCGCAGCCTCCAGCGGGATCAGCACGAGCCAGACCGCAGCGATCGAATTTATGCCGCCGGAATTGCCGGCCACGGTCGTTACGATGGCGGTGAGCGCGAATGCGGAAATACCCTGGGCTGCCTCGTAGCGCCCGGTGCGGGAGAGAAAACAAGCGCTCGCGATCGGAAAGATCATCCACGCGATCACGAGGAATTCAAGCACGCTCGGCATGCCGTGCAACGCGAGGAACACCGGGAAGACGCCGAGCGCCAGCAGGCTCCCGAAGAGACGCGACGCCATGAAAGCGACATGGCGCTCCGCCGCGAGCGGATCCGCGCGCGCGGATGGATGCACAAGCGCATCGAGAAACTCGCGAATGGACGTTGACAGGCTCACCATGCTGTTCTTGGGCCGATGTTTCGGTGCGGCCCGCCGATCCTGGCAAATGCCGATTAAGCGAACGCTAAAGAGATTGAGACGGCGCCTGCGCGATGGCGAATACTTCGCGGGAAAGCTGTCTCGGTTAACGAAATGCTCCGATACCGTGACGGCTGAGACCCACAAACGCCGGCAGCGAGGCCCCTGCACTCTTGGTTGCAGATGTGATATAATTTCTTCTAATACGCGCAGGGCGGCAAGCGCGCCATCGGCGTCACGCCCTCGGGCGTGGCGGCAAGCTTCGACGATCTGCCACTATCGCCAAGGCGGGCTCTGCGTCATATGTAAGGTCGGGCGACGATGATGTCGCCCAGCTTCCGGGCCATCATGAATATTGACGAAATCGCCGCGAACTTCGCCCTGCTTGACGATTGGGACGACCGCTATCGTTACGTGATCGAGCTGGGGCGCACACTTGAACCTTTGCCTGAGGCGGCGCGGATCGAGGCCAACAAGGTGCCGGGTTGCGCGAGCCAGGTCTGGCTTGTGACTGATGTCAAGCGACACGGCCCGGGCGAGCCGGTGCTGTGCTTCACCGGCGACAGCGATGCCCACATTGTGCGCGGCCTGATCGCGATTCTGTTCGCCATGTACTCCGGAAAGCCGGCGCGCCAGATCCTTGATATCGATGCGCTGGCCTTGTTCGACCGCCTCGGGCTGCGCGAGCATCTGACACCGCAGCGATCGAACGGATTCAAATCAATGGTTGGCCGCATTCGCGACGAAGCGCGCAAGGCGCTTGCCCTTACCGGGGCGTGACCTGGCTGGCGGGCCCCGTAGCCGGAGCGCGGTCCCGTCCCAAAGGGTCGAGACGGCCACGCTTCCACAATCAGCGCCCGCGGCGTTTGCGTTGCTGTCCCAGGCCCATCTTCTTGGCGAGCTGGGAGCGCGCCTGCGCATAGTTCGGCGCAACCATCGGGTAATCCGGCGGAAGCCCCCACTTTTCGCGATAGTGCTCGGGTGTCATGTCGTATTGCGTCCGCAGATGCCGTTTGAGCGATTTGAATTTTTTACCGTCCTCAAGGCAGATGATGTAATCCGGCGTGATGGACTTCTTGATCGCAATGGCGGGCTTTGCTGGATCGGCCGGCATCTCGCTCTGGCCGTTGGAAATGCGCAGCAACGCCGTGTGGACCTGGCTGATAAGCGAGGAAATGTCGGCTGCCGCCACGGCATTATTGCTAACATACGCGGAAACGATGCCGGCCGTAAGTTCGATATAGCTATTCGGCACCTTGTCGTTCATGGTCGTTGCCCTTCCCCACAAGAGGCTCGGCGCTGTCGCGCCCACCGTACCATTTCGAGAACTTACCTGGTGATCTTGCGCCCTCAACATCATACGCCGACTAAATATTGAGTTTACTATCTCTGTTGAAGATGCACAAGAATACGCGGCGCTTTTACATCGTCCTGCAGGCATTTTGGCAAGCAGAAAATGAAAATCAGCTAGTCTTTACCACGGCAAGAATGCCGCAAAAAAGCCGGAAACTGCGTCAGAACCCCGGCGAGCCGTGCGCCGCAGCAAAATCGCTCGCTTCGACACCACGTCCGCACACGCCCACCCGATCCGATCGGCCGGACCCGTTCTTCCCGAAAAGCGGAGGCTCTTTCCCACAATGACCGACAGCCCACGATCTCGTGCGTCCGGCTCGGTGGGGCCGGTCCCGCCTTGTGCTGCTCCAAGGGCGGAGGCCCGTCCGGTCGAGACGAGTTGGCATGGCGTCATTCTCACCGACGAATTCGCGTGGCTTAAGGACCCCAACTGGCAACGGGTCATGCGCGACCCGCGCCTGCTGGACCCACGGATTCGGGAGCATCTCGAAAACGAGAACGCTTATGCGGATCGCACCCTCGCCTCCACTGTGGCGCTCCAGGAAACCTTGATCACGGAAATGCGAGGCCGCATCAAAGAGGAAGATTCTACCGTTCCGGCCGCCGACGGGGCGTTTTCCTATTTTACGCGCTACCGCGCAGGCGGCCAGCATCCATCACTTTGCCGTGAGCCGCGGGGCGGCGGGGTGAGCGAAGTCTTGATCGACGGCGATGCGCTCGCGGCCGGCAAGGCGTTCTTCCGATTGGGCGCCGCCGCGCATTCACCCGATCACACGATGCTGGCGTGGAGCGCAGATGAGACAGGCGGCGAGCTCTTTGCCATTCGGGTGCGCGACATCGCCCGCATGACGGAGCTGCCCGACATTGTCCCGGAGACTGCCGGCGATATCGTTTGGACGCGGGACTGCGCGGCGTTCTATTACGTCCGTCTCGACGCTCAGCAGCGTCCGTCCAGCGTGCATCGCCATCGCCTCGGCGCCGATGTGCGCGAGGACAGCGAGATTTATGCGGTGCCGGACGGAAGCCGGTTCGTCTCGCTGTCGCGCTTGCGATCCGGCCGCTTCGCCGCAATCTCGGTGCACGATCACGATACGTCCGAAGCGTTGCTCATCGACCTGGAAGACCCCGACGCCCGGCCGCGGCCGGTTGCGCCGCGCGAGCCGGCGATGCGCTACGAGGTCGAGCATCATCCGGATTTCGGCGGCTCCCCGGCGCTCATTATCCTCACCAACGCGGATGACGCGGAGGATTTCAAGATCGTGTGGACCCCGCTTGCCGCCACTGGCCGCGCCCATTGGCGGGATGTCGTCCCGCACCGTCCCGGCGTCTTCATCTTGAGTTTCGCCGTGCTGCGGGATTGGCTCATCCGCCTCGAACGCGAGGATGGCCTGCCCCGCATCGTCGTCCGGCGGATCGGGACCCAAAACGAACATGCGATCGCTTTCGATGAAGAAGCCTATTCGCTGGATCTGCATGAAGGCTTCGAATTCGAAACCGACACCCTGCGCTTCTCTTACTCGTCGATGACGACGCCGTCGCAAGTGTGGGACTACGATCTCGCCGCCCGCACCCGCAGCCTCCGCAAACGGCAGGAAATTCCGAGCGGACATGATCCGGCCGATTACGTGACGCGGCGCGTGCTGGCGCAGGCCTCAGACGGCGAGGCTATTCCGGTCTCCCTGCTCTACCGCAGGAGCACGCCGCTCGACGGCACCGCGCCGATGCTCATTTACGGCTACGGCGCTTACGGCGCGTCCATCCCAGCCTCATTCAGTTCGAACCGGCTCTCGCTCGTCGACCGCGGCTTCGTGTTCGCAATCGCGCATGTGCGCGGCGGCACGGAGAAAGGCTGGCGCTGGTATCGCGGGGGCAAGCTTGCCGCCAAGCAAAATACCTTTTCCGATTTCATCGCCGCCACGGAGCATCTCGTGGCGCGCAAGTTTGCAGCGCCTGACAAAGTGGTGGCTCAAGGACGCTCCGCAGGCGGGCTCCTGATCGGCGCGGTTGCCAACCAGCGGCCCGGCCTCTACGCGGCCGTAATCGCCGAAGTGCCCTTCGTCGACGTCCTCAATACCATGCTGGACGATACTCTTCCGCTCACTCCGCCCGAATGGGCCGAATGGGGCAATCCGATCACTGACCCGGCCGCTTTCGCGACCATTCGGGCCTACTCGCCTTACGATAACGTGCGCGCGCAGGATTACCCGGCCATGCTGGTGCTCGCCGGGCTCACGGATCCGCGCGTCACCTATTGGGAGCCAGCCAAATGGGTGGCGCGGTTGCGCAGGCGCAAGACCGACCAGAACGCCATCATGCTGCGCGTCAATCTCGACGCCGGCCACGGCGGGGCGCCTGGGCGCTTCGATCGATTGAAGGAGGTCGCGCTCGGCTACGCATTCGCGATTGCGGCCGTCGAGGGAACGCTGCCGAGGACGGGATGAGCTAGCCGGGGCGGGGAAGCTTCCGCATCCGCTGCTTGCGGAGCGATAGCCGCAACGCCGGCGCAGCAGAATTATCCTGGCTCTATTGAATTTCGAGTGGGTCAGGACGCGTAGGCGGCCTCGCCGCGATCACTCGCGGCACGGCCCCATGCTTCTTCACCATTCAAGATTCAAAAGAGGGATTATCCTCGATCAGCGAATTGAGCAAAACAAGAAGGCGGACTGACCCACCGCGGCGCCGCTGGCCCTCGGGCGTTTTCAGTCCTCGCCCTTTTCAAGATGCCCGAGAAACTCCTCGATCGAGGCGAAGCGCATGACGCCTTGGGACGCTTGCGCCTCGATCGAGCCGTCGGCGAACAGCGTATAAGCCATCTGCTGGATCACCCCGGCTCTCAGGATCGGCAGAGGCCCCGGCTCGATTGGCGCTGGCCTCGGCGACGGGCAGGCGGCCGGTTGACCGGGCGCCAGCGGCGGCGATTTGGAATCAGCGGAGTGGAGCCTGCTCTCGGGCGATGCATTGGTTCGCGGTTCCGGCCCCTCTGCGATGTTGCGATGCTGGGAGGACCAGATCGCATCGAATATATCCTCTGGCGGGATGGGCGAGGTCCGGCGCGGCGGCGCATCGGAATGATCGGGCGGCATCGGGATGGCAGGACGCGGCCAAGAATTCGACGGCCGGGGAATGTCGCCGGTATGGTGGTCCTCGATCGGCGGCGGCACGCTGTTGGCCGGCCGCGGGCCGGACTCGATCTCGTCCTGGAGGTGCCGCAACCAGGCTTCCGATCGGGACTTGTGCCATCGCTCCCCCGTTTCAGCCGCGCCGTATCGCTTCCGGATCGCGTCGGCGGCGCCAAGCACAACCGGCATCCGCAGTCGCGACTCCGCCCCTCTGTCGGGGCCGTCAATGCGCTCGTCGCTGCGCTCAAGCGGGCGAACCGGCCGCGGCATCTCCGACGGCGGCGCTTTGAACCCGTGCACAACCCGCCGCAGCTCAAAAACCACCGTCGCAAGCCCTGCCAGGGCGAAGCCGCCCGTGATGGCCACGCTTGCGGAAATCAAGAGCGACGCGCCGAACCAGGTTTCGCGGATAGGAAGGCCCACTCCGAGCCCGAAGACCCCAGCCGCTATCGCGGTGAAGCTAAGTAACGACAACAGAAAGACCATAGTCTACACGTCCGTGGGTAGCTGTGCTAACGCCCAGCGCAAGACAAGCGCCAAGATCTCGTGCGAAAGACCGTCCCTCAACTGAAGAGAATTTAGCAATCGTCCCCATCCATTTGGCAATATAACCGGATCTCGTCTTTCCCAACAAGTATTGTTGCTCTTACAGGAGCATTCCTGAATTGCCCTGCGGCAAAGCGGTGCTGGGCGAAACCGCTGCCGGACGCTTGGAGCGGGGGCGTCTTGCCCGCGTGGTTTCGCAACGACCTGGCGATCCGGCCCTCCTTGGTCCAAGGGCGGGCGGGACCACGCCCGCGGTCCCACCAAAGGACGGCGAGATTCGCAGTTGCGCAGCGACACGGTTGCCGCTCCGCGTGGCGGGCCCTATTAGGGACGCGGACCGTTTGATCCTTCGACGGTTGGACGCGTTGACTATGACCACGCCTTAAGAGCCAGTTGAGGAGAAACCCCAATGTCTTTCTCGTTGCCCGATCTGCCGTACTCTTACGATGCGCTTGCGCCCTATATGTCGCGCGAAACGCTCGAATATCACCACGACAAGCATCACCTCGCCTATGTCAACAACGGCAACAATCTGCTCCGGGATACCGAGTGGGAAGGCAAATCGCTTGAGGAGGTTGTCAAGGGCTCGTTCGGCAAGAATGCCGGCCTCTTCAACAACGCCGGCCAGCACTACAATCACATACATTTCTGGAAATGGATGAAGCCGGGCGGCGGCGGCGACAAGATTCCGGGCGAGCTTGAAAAAAGGATCATCGCCGATCTCGGCTCGGTCGCCGAAATGAAAGAGGACTTCATCCAGGCGGGCGTCACCCAGTTCGGTTCGGGCTGGGCGTGGCTCGCCATCAAAGATGGCAAGATCGTCGTGACCAAAACCCCGAACGGCGAAAGCCCGCTCGTGCACGGCGCCCAGCCGATCCTGGGCTGCGACGTCTGGGAGCACTCCTATTACATCGACTACCGCAACCGGCGTCCCGACTACATCAAGGCGTTTCTCGACCACCTCGTCAATTGGGAATACGTGGCGGAAATGCTGGGCGGGAAATAGAGGGCTTCGACGCGAGCCCGGCGAGAGTTGATTTGGAAGGCGTTGAATCAGCTCACCGGCGTCGTCGCCGGGCTTCGCCCGGCGCCACGAGTTGTTTTGGCCCTGAGCCCAGATAACCGTCGTGGCCGGGACAAGCCCCGGCCACGACGCGTGGTGAAGGCGCCAGGTGCTTTAACCTGGGCCGGGCGTGCTCCTGCAAAAGCGCATGGCCGGGACGAGCCCGGCCATGCGCCAAATGAAAGTATTGAACGTGATCCGAACGCACTCTGACGGGAAGAAAGCCCCCAATCCACAGCTCGTCAAGAGCTGGTCATGCAGGAGGCAAGGAATGACCAGCTCTTCCGGCCGGTGAGCTTTTGATCCTTCGCTTGCTTCTCGCAATCGGCCCACTTTTCTTTTTCTTTGGCCCATTTGGCCTTTGCCTGATTCCATTGCTTCCTTGTCCACTTGGAGACATCGTCGATCTTGGACGATGTTGACGCCGGCTCTTGCGTCGCGGGCGCCGGGGTCTGCGCCAGCCCCACACCTGACATGACCACGCCAAAAACAGCCGCGGAGATGAGGGCGGATCGAACGAACGACATTGGAACAGGCTCCCTTTGAAGCGATTTTCCCGCGGCGTTGCCTGGCCCTGCCTCGGGGCGGCGGCCCATGTGGCGGGACGCCGCAACGGGAAGGGCAGGGCACTCCGCCGAAAGGAAAACCTAAGACAAAACGCGCGCGTTCGTGGCGCGCGATTGCGGCGCCAGAAAGGCAGTCCCCCCACTCCGCTTCCGCTACAGCGTGTCCCGGTCATATGGGACCACTTCTCCAGAGTCCCGGCCATCCACCTCTTACTTGCTGAGGCGCTGCAAGAAAGGCGTGGATGCCCGCGACAGGCGCGGGGATGACGACGTAGTGGCGATTCCATCTCGTCGGGACGCGCCGTAGACCGGATTTCGATATGGTCGAATCGAAACCCTCGCGGCACCGCTCTTCACCTCTCCCCGCAGGGGAGAGGTGAAGAAGCTCCCGCTCAGCCTTATCGTAAAATGGTCTAAGTAAAATGGTCTAAGGTGGTCGAGCGTCGGGCACGGGTTGGCCCGTCGATAAACCTGGGCGACCCCGCCATCGGCGCGACGCCCTCCCTACCCTCGCCCGCACGCGGGGGAGGGTAGGGAGGTTTCGCTTTCCGCCCCAACCCATCCTGCGGCTCCCGTGAATGAGTCACGGCCCCCGTACGATGGCAGGCCGCTCAAACTCGGGCTGAAGCGCTCCGGCGGGCGTGGGCGCGAGCTTCCGCCGGTGCCTTCGCGGTCTGGTCGGCCGGGAGCTGCAACACCGTCGCGTATTGACCGACGCAGAGATGCGTGAGCAGCACGATCTGGCCATCGGGAAACTCGATGGCATCGTGGTGCGTACACGGATTATCCAAGTTGACCTGCCGGAACCGCCCGACCCGGTGCGGGATGTGCCGGGGCTCCTTTTTGAAGAAGCTCAGGAGAAATCCGGTCTCCTTTCGCCGGACTTCGCTTTCGAACGCGAGCTCGGTGCCGGGAAGAAGGCACACCGCCACCTTGGGTTCGCCGACCGCGGAGAATCCCTGCGTTGTCGTGTTCCAAAATTGCGTCGAAACCAACCTGTCGCCGACCTTGGCCGGTCGTGACGGGACCTCATGGAGACTGTAGTCGCACATCGAGAAGCTCCTATCGCTTAGTGCCCCCTTGCCAACCCGTTGCCCCCGCCGCGCTGTTCCAATCAGTATGACAAATTCTCGGCCAAATCATGGAGTGCGCCTGCCGGGCGACTTGGCTCTGGACCCGCTAGTTGAGCGACTCCATGAAACCGATTCATTTGCTCGGCTTGGTCATTCCGGGGGGCCACCGAAAGTGGCGAACCCGGAATCCATGGCCCTCGGCCGCTGCTTTATGGATTCCGGGCTCGCCGCTTCGCGGCGCCCCGGAATGACCAGCATATGATTCTAGGAAAAGAAGAGACAAGGAGGCGAGGCTGTTAAGCCGCCGCCGCAGATCCGCAAGAGGGCCTGATCCGCGACCCTGCAGTCGCGCAATATTTCCGGCCTGAACGCAAGCCCGTGGCCGGGCCGCTCCGGCGCCGTGATCATGCCATCGATCACCGGCGCCGGATCGACAAAAAGATCGTTCGACAGGCCCATGTCCTCGATCCAAAGGCCGTTGGGGATCGAGGCCAGCAACTGCACGTTCAGCTCCGGGAACAGATTAAAATGTCGCGAGGATGTCGTCCGGCGGCGGCGCTTCTGTTGCGCCAAGAAGGGCCTGCTCGTCCTCCGGGGTGAGGAGGCCCTCATCGTGCGGAAAATGAGTTTCCCGGACTTCGGTCCGGGCCGCATAGCTCTCACTTCCGCGTCTGCTTGAAATACCGCAAATCCGGCGGGGCCTGGTCCTTCTTGGCCGGCATCAGCAGCCCATCGCCGCTGAGGAAATAGTTTTCCGTGCCGATCACGATCTGATTGTTGCCCTCGGTGCAGGACGTGAGGCTCCAGTTCGGGCGCGGGTTGGGATTGCGCCGGAATGTCTTGTCGACGCTCCACGGCCGCGTCAGGGCGTGGTCGAACACCGTGATCTCGTCGTGCAGGAGGTTCGGGTCGTTCTTGTCGAGATGGAACCGTTCCCTGAAGGTTGACTCATTGTCGAAGGCCAGCGGCAGGCCGGTGGCGTCGTAGGCGCGCGGGCCCTTGAACGGTCCCCGTGTTTCGACTTCGAGCACGTCGTAGCGGCCGTCGCCGTCCTCGTCGATCCATTTGCCGATCGCGTAACCCTCGTAGGTCGGCTGCGGGTCCTTCGGCCAGTCGCGCCAGTCGCGGCCGTCCGTGAAGATGCGGCGGATGTCATGACCGATCAGGATGTAGGTGGTTTCCGGTGTGATGACGTACTCCTCCCCCGGCAGCGCCATCAGGCGCGGCATGCCGCTCGGAAGGCAGCGCGCGGTCGGGTAATTGCCCAACCCGCCCTTGGCCTGGTCGGCCATGCTTTCCTCATGCACCTTCTGATACTCGGGCGTCAGCGGAGCCTGCTGTGCCGGCCCCCATGCTTTGGTCGGATCGAATTTGATCGCCTGGCCGCCGAGGCGCGGGTTGATGGGGTCCCATTGGCCTTTCCAATTGGGATATTTCGCATCATCGGCCGCCTGCGCGCCGCCCAGGGCGACGATCAGCGCGGCCGCAAATGCCAACGTTCCGGCCGAGCTTCGGTACGACATCAGTAATCCTCCCTAGCGTCGCTGTTTGCCTTGATCGCAATCGGTCACCGTTTGCAGCGCTCATGATGATACACCGCCAGTGCGGCGCAGGGAACGGCGGCGGCTTATGCTGCACCCGACCAAGGCGCGGCTGGTCGATGAACGCAAGGACGGCTTTGACTTTCTGCCTAAGAAGAAACTTACCCGGT
Organism: Hyphomicrobiales bacterium; assembly: GCA_021323775.1. Lineage (GTDB taxonomy): Bacteria > Pseudomonadota > Alphaproteobacteria > Rhizobiales > Xanthobacteraceae > JAJPKK01. The sequence continues at coordinate 10,526 of JAJPKK010000059.1, read as the reverse complement.
AGGACCGCGCCACGGGTCGCAGAAGTTTCATGCGCTGCAGGTCGGGCCAGGCCCGGTGGGAAACTTGCAGGTAAGACCACCAACTGGAGAGCCGGATGCGGGAGATCCGCACGTCCGGTTCGGAGGGAGGGGGGATCGAAACCAATCGATTCTCCCTACCCCTATCATCGACTTCGTAAGACCTGTGCGAAGCGGATGGACCCGCGCGTCAAGCCCGCGGCTGGCGGCGCTGGAAGGGCGAGCGCCGACTCAGCCGTCGCGCCGCTGCAGACCCGCGCCTTACGACCCGTCTGCAAATGCGGTAAATTGACAGAAAGGACAAAGAGGAAACACCGCGAAAGGAGGAGCAACGATGTCCGCGTTGATGTCGAGTGCAAGGTTCTTGGCAGGCAGCGTCCTGGCCTCGCTCACGGCGGCTGCCCCGGCTTTGGCGCAACAGAAGGCGGCAGCGCCGGATTTTTCGTCGAACGGGGTCGGGTGGGTCGGGGTCAACGGCGGCGGGCCTGGCTTCGAGCCCGTTCAGGGACGCGTGCCGCCGGTCAGCAGCGATCCGGCGCATCCCTTCGTTCCCAACGGCACGGGCCGGCAGCCGACCTATCGGATCGCCGACCTCACCAATCCGAACCTGAAGCCGTGGGTCAAGGAGCACATGAAGAAGGATAATGAGGAAGTGCTTGCCGGGAAGATTGCGTTCACGGCGCGATCGAGCTGCATGCCGGCAGGCGTTCCGGGCTTCATGGCTTACGGCGGCCCCAACCCGGTGTACTTCCTGCAGACGGCCAAAGAGGTCTGGATGATCTATTCGGGCGATGCGCAGGTGCGCCGCGTGTATCTCGATGTGCCCCATTCGGCGAACCCGAAGCCGTCATGGTACGGCGAATCGGTCGGCCATTATGAGGGCGACACGCTCGTCATCGACACCATCGGGCAGAATGCCAGGACCGTCCTCGATCCATACCGGACGCCGCATACCGAAAAGCTGCACGTGGTGGAGCGCTGGAAAATGACAGCGGACGGCCAAGCCATGGACGTGACGTTTACGGTCGACGACCCGGACGCTTTCAACGAGCCATGGTCCGGCACGCGGCGCTATCGGCGCGTGCAACAACCGCTGATCGAGGAAGTATGCGCGGAGAACAATCAGCACCTGTTCGACTATCACATTCCGGTCGCCGACAAACCGGATTTCTGAGCGGGACTTTCAACCACGCAGTCATTCGTGACGGCACGGCGAAGTTCGATCATATTGAGCGCCTCCGGCGTCGTCGCCGGGCTTATCCCGGCGACGACGAGCTTTTCGGCGCCAAACAAAATTGTCGAGGTGGGCGGGACAAGCCCGGCCACGACCGCGGTGGGGCGCCGGGCGCCTCGACCTGACAAGAAATCCGCTCAAGGGGTCTCTAAAATGAGAACGAAGCTTTTCACCACGTGCGTTGCCGCCATTGCGGCTTGTGCCGCCGCCACGGCCCAGGGCGAAGAAAAGATTCACGAGCTGAGGGCCTCGCCCACGACGGTGCACCGCGGGTTCTTCGACGCATCGCTCAAGCCTGTGCTGACGATCGACTCTGGCGACATCGTCCGGCTGTGGACGACCACCGGCAACCCGCGCTATTTCGAGAGCCTTGGGGTCCCCAAGGAGAAAATCCCCGCCGAGCTCTATGCCGCCTTCGAAGGCGCGCCCGGAGAGGGGCGGGACGACCACACGCTCGACGGTCCGATTGCGGTGCGGGGCGCCGAGCCGGGCGACACTGTTGAAATCAGAATTCGCTCGATCGACCTCTGGCTGCCGGTCGCCGCCATGAGCTTCCGCGCGAACCGCGGCGCCCTGCCGGAAGATTTTCCCTATTCGCGGGATCGCGTGTTCTTCATCGACCCCGCCAAGAAGGTGATCGAATTCGCGCCGGGCATCGTCGTGCCGGCGAAGCCGTTCTGGGGCGTAATCGGCGTCGCGCCGCCGCCGTCGATGGGACGGGTGCCCAGCGGCCCGCCCAACGTGTTCGGCGGCAACATGGACAACCATGATCTGCAGCCGGGCACGAGCCTGTTCCTACCCGTGCATGCAAGCGGCGCACTGATATCGATCGGCGACGGCCATGCGGTGCAAGGCGCCGGCGAGGTTGGCCTGTCTGCCGTCGAGACGTCGCTTAAAGGCGAGGTCCAGATCGTGCTGCACAAGGGCATGCGCATCGGCTGGCCGCGAGCCGAAACGCCGACCCACTACATGACCATCGGCCTGCATGAGGACCTCAACATCGCGGCCAAGATCGCGACCCGCGAGATGCTCAATTTTGTGGTGGAAACGAAGGGCCTGTCCCGCGACGACGCGTACATGCTGCTGAGCGCCGCCATGGACCTGCAGGTGACCGAAATCGTCGATGGCACGAAGGGCATCCATGCGATGTTGCCGAAAGCGATCTTCCAGAAGTGACTCGATGGAGCCCGAGCAGCGCGCCGATGGCTTGCTTGAGCCAATCTGAAGTTTCGTAGCCTGGATCGATCGAAGCGAAATCCCGGAACGGCTGGCCCCGCATTTCGCTTCGCTCAATGCGGGGCTGCCTGTCGCGCCGAATGTACTTGACAACTAGAACAAAACAAGAACATATGGCCGCTCAAGCCGAAAGGAGGATGCAGTGAGCCGCCTAGACCGTGAAAAGTGGCGAGCGGAAATCAGCGCGAGATTTCCGCACCATGTCGACGTCGTTCCGCCGCCCATGGGGTACAGCCGGAGCGAGGAGGAGGAGATCATGGAATTCCTCGAAAGCCGGATCGGCACGTTCGATCTTTTTGGCGCGATTGCCGATGGCACGCCCTTCATTCGCTATTGCTTCCAGCACGCAGCGGATGCGCAGGCCTTCCGCGAGCGGTTCGGTCTTGCGACCGAAACGGCCACGCTGAAAAAGGCGGGATGAGAGCGTGCCCTGTCTTCCCGGCTTGCGGTTTCAGTCGCAAACCGGCGTCGCCCTCGCATGTCCTGGCGATCGCTGTTCAAACGTCCCGCCCTGCAGGCTGCAAAGAGCAGCTCCGGGCGAGATGCCCGCGCCTCCAGGGGATGCGGCTAAGGGCAAAGCCTCGTCAGAACGTCGCGATTGGATTCGCCGGCGAACCGGTGCCGCCGCGAATCGGCAACGGCGCCGCTGTCAGGAGGAAGTCCCAGCGCTTGCGGTCCGCCGCTGCATCGGCCAGCGCCTCGAGATCGCAGTTATCGAAGAGGTGCACGCCCAGATACAACAGCGCGAAATCATGCACGGCGCCGCGGAGGTTCGAGGGCGAGACGTATTGCGGATGATCGCTGCCGAGGACCGCGATGTCGCGTTGCTTGAGCCAGGGGATAACCGAAGGATCAAGCCCCGCCGACCGGCCGCCTTCGGCGCGGCCGCGAAGCCACGGTCCGAGTTCCTTGCGCCGCGCCCACACCCCGGTGCGCACGAACAACGCATCGCCGGCCGAGACTTTCACGCCCGCCTGCTTTTCCCATGCTTCCAGATCCTCGACATAGATGGGCGTGCCGGGCTCAAGATAGGGAACGCCTTTGAGGCGCGGAATGTCGATCAGGATGCCCCGCGTGAAGATGCCGTTCTTGACGTTGTGGATGGAGTTTTTCGCGTGACCCTGCTTCAACACAGCATCCGGGTCGGGCTTGTAGCCATTGTAGAACACGCCGTTGTCGTTGATGTGCGCGAGCGAATCCAGGTGCGTATGCGCAATCCCATGGTAGGCGACCGCGATGCGGTCATTGCCGATTGCAAGCATCTTGACTTCATAAGGATTGGGATTGTCGACCGCCTGGACGGTGTCAGCATCGCCCGCCAGGGATACCGAAAACCCTTCCTTAACAAGGCCCGCCGCCTCTCTCCTCTTCTCCGGCGTAATCAGGTTCAAGGCGCCGATCTCGTCGTCCTTTCCCCAGCGGCCCCAGTTGGAAAGGTCTTTCTTCCAGCGTTCGTACTCCGCCTCGGTAACTGCATGCGTCGATGCTGTTTGTGACCACAACTTGCCTGATGGTAACCCCACCAGCAATAAGACCAGAAAACTTTGCGCAAAGCCTCGCATGTTCCCCTCCTTCATGTTCATTTATTGTTCGAGGAAACAGTAGCCCGGGTTGAGCCCCAGCGAAACCCGGGATTTAGCCGCGCCCCATTGAGGCAGCCTCGGGTTTCGCTGCCGCTCAATCCCGGCTAAGCCTGCTTCGGGTTTTGACCCGCGCGTCGCCGTCCTTTTTATCGCGCCTGGCCGCCGCCCTCATGCGGCAACCGGCGCAACGGCAGCCGCCGTTTCTGATGAAGTAATCATAATATTCCTTGCCGTAGTTGTAGGTTATTTCCTCCCCCGGCGAGATCGTGCGCAATGCAACGAATATGATCTTTCCCTTGCGCACCACCGGCTTCGCATTCGGCCAGCAGGAATGGTTCATATAACGGGCGACATTCCATCGCGGCGAACCATCGATGGTCCACCGGCTGTTGAGTTCGAACATGTATTTCGCGCCGCGCCGCTCGCGCCGCTCCGCTTCCTCAGTCGAAAGGCGACGGCCGCGATAGGTTGCGATATAGGCGGCCCGCTTGATAACCTTTGTGGCGAACAGGCCGAGGCCGGTCGCCGACCGGCCCACGCGGAAGAAACGTGACGACATGGTCTGCGATTAGCCGCAAATTATGTTGATGTCATCCGCAACCTTCAACTTTTCACGAGATCCGCGATCGCCGCCTGCGCGGCGTTGTATCCCGGCGCGGCGGTCACGCCGCCGCCAGGGTGGGCGCCTGAGCCGCACAGATAGAGTCCAGGGATCGGCATGCGGTAGTCGGCGTATCCCAGCATCGGGCGCGCGGAAAAGAGCTGGTCGAGCGTCAGTGCGCCGTGGAAGATGTCGCCGTTGGGCAAGCCGAAGATGCGCGCGAGATCGAGCGGCGAGAGGCTCTGCCGCGCGATCACGCTCGCTTTGAAACCCGGCGCATAGGCGTCGACCGAATCGATCATCAGGTCGGCGACGGTCTCGCGGTGCTCATCCCATGACGAGCCATCTGGAAATTGCGGCGTCACGTGCTGGCAGAACAGGCTCGCGACATGGGCGCCGGGCGGAGCGAGGCTGTCATCGAGGGTGGAAGGGATCACCATCTCGATAATGGGCGCCCGGCTCCAGCCCGAACTGACGCAATCGCGATAGGCCTGGTCCATGTAGGCGAGGCTCGGCGCGAGGATGATTCCCGCCGTGAGATGGTCGCCTGCCGCGGGCAGCGCGGAAAATGCCGGCAGCTTTGACAGCGCCACATTCATGCGGAACGTACCGGAGCCGGCCTTCCACCTCTTCATGCGCGCCGCCATAGCCGGCGGGACCGCCTCGCGCGGCAGGAGGCGTTGGAAAAGCTGTTGGGGGTCGACGTTGGCGATGATTGCGCGCGCCCGAACTGGCGTGCCGTCACCTAGCACAACGCCGGTCGCACGGCCGCGCTCCACGATGACCTCGCGTACAGCCGCGCGCAGATCGATGCGCACGCCATGCCGGCCGGCAGCGCACGCCATCGCCTGCGTGATTCCGCCCATGCCTCCGATCGCGTGCCCCCACGCGCCCGGCTTGCCGTTTGTTTCGCCGAACACATGATGGAGCAGCACATAGGCAGAACCCGGCGTGTAGGGGCTTGCCAGATTCCCGACCACCGCGTCGAAACCGAGCACGGCTTTAATGGGATCGGACTCGAACCAATGGTCGAGCATGTCGCCAGCCGATTTGCGAAACAGTTGGAAGGCGGCATTAAGGCCGTCGGCCTGCCACAGCCTTTTGCCGATGGCGGCAAGCCTGCCGAGCTCCCGCGCGGCGTCTCGCAAGCTCCCCAATGCGAAGTTGGGAGGCGGCCTCAGCACCAGGCTGCGCAGCACGCCGGCGACGCGGCCGATCTCGGCCTGATAGGCGCTGTAGCGCGCAGCATCGCGGGCGCTGAATTTTGCGATCTCGCTCTCGGTGCGGCCCTCCCCGGTAAGGAGGTAGCGGCCGTCGGGCAGGGGCAGAAAATTCTGCGCGCGGCGCAGGACAATGCGCAGGCCATGCTCGTGAAGTTCGAGGTCGCGGATGACCCTGGCCTGCAGCAGGCCGACCGTGTAGGCGGCAGTCGAGTTGCGGAAGCCCGGGTGAAATTCCTCCGTCACGCAGGCCCCGCCGACTATGCCGCGCCGCTCGAAAACGCGCGTGCGCAGGCCCGCCATGCCGAGATAGGCTGCGCAGGTGAGCCCGTTATGACCGGCTCCGATGATGATGGCGTCGAGGTCAGACATGGCGCGCGCGTGCAGCCCGAAAGTGAAGTAAAGTGGTTAACGCTCGCTTTGAATCGGAACAGGTGGACCGATTCTACGAGAACTCATCATATGGGCGGAGCGGTTCCGCGAACAGGAAGGTCCTCGCCATGCACGACATCGTCATTCGCGGCGGCACGATCATTGATGGAACCGGCAGGCCGCCCTTTACCGGGGACCTGGCCATCGAAGGCGAGCGCATTGTGGCTGTTGGCGGCCGGCAGGGGCCCGCCCGCCGCGACATCGACGCCGCCGGGCTCCTGGTGACGCCCGGATGGGTGGATGCGCACACCCATTATGATGGAAAGGCGATGTGGGACCCGCTGCTCGCGCCCTCCTGCTGGCACGGCGTCACCACGGCGATATTCGGCAATTGCGGGGTCGGCTTCGCCCCGGTGCGGCCGCAGCACCGGGCGGCCTTGATGGAATTGATGGAAGGGGTCGAGGAAATTCCGGGCGTCGTCCTTGCCGACGGGCTGAGTTGGGATTGGGAGACCTTCCCGGAGTTCCTCGATGCATTGGAGCGCCGCCCGCGCGCGATCGACATCGCGGCCCAGCTCGCGCATCACCCCTTGCGGGTCTACGTCATGGGCGACCGCGCCATCCGGCTCGAAGCGGCGACTGCCGACGACATTGCCGAGATGCGCCGTCTGACGATCGAGGCCCTGCGCGCCGGCGCCTTCGGCTTCACGACCTCGCGCACGGACTCCCACAAGACGCCGGTCGGCGAGATGGTCCCGTCGCGCTACGCCGGAGCTGAGGAACTGCTCGGCATCGGCTCTGCGCTCGGCGCCGTCGGCGCCGGCGCTTTCGGCATGAACAGCGATTTCGACGACGAAGCCGCCGAACTCGCCTGGATCACGCAGCTCGCCCGGGAGACCGGGCGCCCGGTGTGGTTTCTGTTGACGGACCGCTATGAGGACCCGCAGCGGTGGCGGCGACTGCTGACGGCGACGCACGCGGCGCGGGCGGAAGGCGCGCAAGTGACGGCCCAGATCGCCGGCCGGCCGATCGGCGTCATGATGGGCATCGGCACCGCGCTCAATCCGTTCTCTCTGCGGCCGAGCTATCGCGAAGTCGATGGCCTCGGCATAGCTGAGCAGCGCCGGCGTCTCGCGCACCCCGACCTGCGCCGCCGGATCCTGGCCGAGAAGCCTTCCGATGAGGAGGTGAGCCGGCTGGCGCAGTTCCGCCAACTGATCACCACCCGCTGGGACAGGTTTTTCGTCATGACCGATCCGCCGGATTATGAACCCGCCAGCGAGATGAGCGTGGCGGCGATCGCAGCCGGCGAAGGGCGCACGCCGGACGAGGTGGCCTATGACTACCTGACGGAGGCCGAGAAGCGGTTCCTGTTTTTCCCGATCGTGAACTATGTCCAAGGCGATCACGAGCCGATCCGCGAGATGCTGACCGACCCCGCAACCCTGCTCGGACTGAGCGACGGCGGCGCGCATTGTGCTTCGATCGTCGACGCGGGGGTGCCGACCTTCATGCTGGTGCATTGGGGACGCGACCGCCGGCGCGGACCCCGGCTGCCGCTCGAAATGCTGGTCAAGCGCCAGACCAGCGAGACGGCCGATTTCTTCGGCCTCTCCGACCGCGGCCGGCTGGCGCCCGGGCTGCGGGCTGACGTGAACCTGATCGACTTCGACGGCTTGAGGCTTTATCAGCCGGAGCTCGTCAACGATCTGCCGGCCGGCGGACGCCGTTTCGTACAGCGGGTCGATGGGTATCGCGCAACGCTTGTAGCCGGGACTCCGATTTTCGAGGACGGCGAGCACACCGGCGCACTGCCCGGCCGCCTCGTGCGCGCCGGGAGCGCATAGGAGTCAATCGCCGTAGGGATGGGTTGAGCGATAGCGAAACCCATCGGTTTGGAGCGAATGCCGATCTTTTTGAGCCGCGGCCGTAAAGCGGGCACTCTTCGGCAAGCTCAGAGCGAAGCGTGCGCACCCGCCCTTCGAAAGGGCCGCGCGCCGGTGGGCACGGCGCTCCTGAGCTTGCCGAAGAGGCGCCTTTGCCCACTCTGCCAGTGACTGAAAGAACCGATCGCGCAGTTGGTCCATGAAGAAGAAAAGCGCAGGCATCCTGATGTACAAGAGATCGGGCCCGGAGGTCCTCCTGCTCCTGGTTCATCCTGGAGGTCCGTTCTGGGCCAAGAGGGATCTTGGCGCGTGGTCGATCCCGAAGGGAGAATACGAGGAGGGCGAGGATCCGCTCACCGCCGCAAAGCGGGAGTTTTGCGAAGAGCTGGGCGCAGAACCAGGCGGCCAATTCTGGGAGCTGGGCGCGCTTCTCCAGCCCAGCAAGAAGGAGATCGTCGCCTGGGCCGTCGAAGCCGACTTTCCTGTGGCAGAACTGAAGTCGAATACATTCGAGCTGGAATGGCCGCCAAAGAGCGGGCGGAAGAGACAGTTCCCCGAAGTTGATCGCGCCGAATGGTTCAATCCGGCCGATGCGCGCCGGAAGATCCTTGCGGGGCAGGTTGAATTTATTGATCGGCTGCTGGCCCGCATCGGATACGCGGAACCGCCCCATCGATGCGCCAAGCCTTGAAACTTCATCCGCACTCGCCTTGCTCCGCGGCGACAGGCGTCGAGGTGGAGATCGCCCGCCTGCGCGCCGGCAGCCTGACATTGCGCTATCTGGTCAGGGGCAAGATAAGCGATCTGCGCCTGCCCCCAGTGGCGGCGCCGGCGCGCGCCGACGAGCTGTGGCGGCACACCTGCTTCGAGGCGTTCATGCGTGGTTGGGCGGATGCCGGCTACTATGAGTTCAATTTTTCGCCATCGACACGATGGGCGGCGTACCGGTTCTCGAGCTACCGAAAGGACATGCGTGTAGCGACCGAAATCAGCGCGCCGCGCATCGAAGCGCGGTCGGGACCGGAGTGCTGCACGCTGCAAGCTTCTCTGGAGTTGGACGGCTTGCCGATGTTGCCGCATGATGGCAGATGGCGTCTGGGTCTTGCGGCGTTGATCGAGGAAACGAACGGCCGAAGGTCATACTGGGCGCTGGCGCATCCGCCAGGCAAGCCGGATTTCCATCATCCCGATTGCTTTGCGTGTGAACTTCAACAGGCTTAGTGGTGTTGCTCCAAAGCCTACGCCGCGATTCCGGGGCGCGGGCTCTTGCCCGCGAACCCGGAATCCATAACCACTGACCGAGCCTTCTGGATTCCGGGCTCCGTCGCTGCGCTCGGGACCCGGAATGACGATACAGGTGTATGTGACAGCACTCATGGCCATGAAATTCGGCATCGACCGCCTCATCGCCGATCCCAACTTGCGCGCGCCGCTGCGCGGCAAGCGCATTGCATTGCTCGCCCATCCGGCCTCGGTCACCGAAGACCTTACGCACGCGCTCGATGCGCTGGCCGCATGCCGCGATATCAATATGACCGCTGCTTTCGGTCCGCAGCATGGCCTGCGCGGCGACAAGCAGGACAACATGATCGAGTCGCCCGACTTTGACGATCCGGTGCACGGCATCCCTGTCTTCAGCCTGTATGGCGAAGTGCGAAAGCCGACCGACGCGATGATGGATACGCTCGATGTCCTCCTCGTCGACCTGCAGGATCTGGGCTGCCGCGTCTATACGTTCATCACGACGCTGCGCTACGTTCTTGAAGCGGCCTCGCAACATCGCAAAGCCGTGTGGGTGCTGGATCGGCCCAACCCTGTCGGCCGGCCGGTCGAGGGACTCACGCTGCGTCCCGGGTGGCAAAGCTTTGTCGGCGCCGGGCCGATGCCGATGCGTCACGGGCTGACGCTCGGCGAATTGGGGCTTTGGTTCGTCAGGACGCTCAAGCTCGATGTCGAATATCGCGTCGTCGAGATGGAAGGCTGGCAGCCCGACGCCGCGCCGGGATTCGGCTGGCCGCTCGGCGAGCGCATATGGATCAATCCCAGCCCCAACGCGCCGAACCTGTGGATGGCGCGCGCCTATGCGGGCACCGTGATGCTTGAGGGCACGACGCTTTCGGAAGGCCGCGGCACCACGCGCCCGCTCGAACTGTTCGGCGCTCCCGATATCGATGCGCGGCGCATCATGACGGAGATGCACGCGCTGGCGCCGGGTTGGCTTCACGGCTGCCGCCTGCGCGCGTGCTGGTTCGAGCCGACGTTTCACAAGCACGCGGGCAAGCTCTGCAACGGAGTGCAGATCCACACCGAAGGCCCTGCCTACGATCACCCGGCGTTCAAGCCCTGGCGCCTCCAGGCGCTCGCCTTCAAGGCGAT
>JAJPKK010000011.1 GCA_021323775.1 Hyphomicrobiales bacterium | reverse complement strand
CCGATCAGCGGCAGGTTGAGCACCACCAGCATCAGGTTGCCGATCCACATGCTGGCGATCAGGCCCCAGAACAGCTCGGGGCGCTGAGTCATCACTTCGGGACCCGGCTGAATGCCCTGGATTTGCAGGGCGCCGAGCATCAGCGCCATCACGCCACTCGCCGGCAGCCCGAGCGTGAGCATTGGGATGAACTTGCATTGCGCATCGGCATTGTTGGCGGACTCTGGCGCGGCCACGCCTTCGATGGCGCCGCGCCCGAACCGCGACGGGTCGGCGGCGAGCTTCTTCTCCACGATGTAGGACGAGAATGACGCGATCGCCGGACCGGTGCCGGGCAACACGCCGAAGAACGACCCGATCGCGGTGCCGCGCAGGATCGGACCGATCGATTGCTTCATGTCGGTTAAGGTCGGAAACAGGTGCGAGACCTTGGCGCCGAATACGCTGCGCTGCTCCGGCTCGCCCAGATTGGCGATGATCTCGCCCATGGCGAACATGCCCACCGCCACGACGATGAACCCGATGCCGTCGGAGAGTTCGGTGATGCCGAAGCTGAAGCGCTGCACGCCGGTGTTGACGTCGGTGCCGACGATGCCGAGCAGAAGTCCGAGCGCCACCATGGCGAAGGACTTCGCCATGTCGCCCTGGGCGAGCACGGCGGCGGCCACCAGGCTCATCAGCATTAGGGAAAAGTATTCCGGCGCTGCGAATTCGAGCGCCACGTCAGCAAGGGGCGGCCCGAACAGCGCGATCAGCAGAGTGCCGACCGTGCCGGCGAAGAACGAGCCGATCGCAGCGATGGCAAGCGCGGGGCCAGCCCGGCCTTGACGCGCCATCTGGTAGCCATCGATGCAGGTAACGATCGACGAAGTCTCGCCGGGCAGATTGACGAGGATCGCGGTGGTCGAGCCGCCATACTGGGCGCCATAATAGATGCCGGCAAGCATGATCAGCGCGCCGACAGGAGCGACGTTGAAGGTGATCGGCAACAGGATCGCAATGGTGCCGAGCGGTCCGATGCCCGGCAGCACGCCGATCAGCGTGCCGACCGACACGCCGATCAGGCAGTAGAGAAGGTTCTGCCACGACAGCGCGACGCCGAAGCCGAAGATGAGATTGTGAAACAGGTCCATATATAGCGTCACATCTGCGCGGGTTCACATACCAATGATCAGCGGATAAGGCAGGCCAAGCATCCAGATGAACAGCGCCACGCACAGGGCGGTGAGCAGCACCGCGAGCGCCAGCACCTCGCCGATCCGGAACTCGGCGCCAGCCGCGGCGGAGCCGACAGTGAGCGCGAGCATGGCCGGCACAAACCCGGCGTGCTCCATGAGGACGCCGAACGCGACAAATGCAAGCGGCAGCACCACAAGGGCGCGGGGCGACCAGCTTCCTTCGATCTTTGCCGAATTGCGCAGGCCGCGCACCGCGAAGTACAGTCCAAACAGGACGAGGACAACGCCCAGCACCACCGGGAAAAAGCCGGCGCCCATGCGCAACGCGGTGCCGAACGGATAGTCGCGCGCGATGAACACCGCGGCCGCGCCGATCGCGATCAGCATCACGCCGGACCAGAAGTCCTTGGAGTCGGGGAGCTGCACGAATTGATTACCGTGGAATCATAGGGTGGGCAAAGCGAAGCGTGCCCGCCCTACCCTGGACCAACTTGCCAAGAGGCGGACGCGATGGGGCCGAAGCGATATGGGCTGTGCGGTGGGCACGCTTTGCTTTGCCCACCCTGCGAACTGTCATCGGTCCCCTACTCCGCCTTGATACCGCCCTGCTTGACGACCCTCTCCCATTTGTTCATTTCGCTCACCATGTAGGCGCCGAAGTCCGCGGGCTTCATGGAAACCGGCGTCGCGCCTTCGTTGTCGAATTGCTTTTGGACTTCGGGCGATTGTTGCACCGCTTCAATCTCGCGATTGACCTTATCGATAATTGCCGGCGGCGTGCCGGCCGGCGCGACGATGCCCCACCAGTTGACCGCTTCGTAGCCCGGCACGCCTGCCTCCGCGATGGTCGGCACATCCGGCAGCGCGGGGCTGCGCTCGAGCGCGCCGGTGCCGAGCGCGCGCAGCTTGCCGGCCTTGATCTGCGGCACAGTCTGCACCATGGAGAAGAACCCCACTTTGGTGTGGCCGCCAACGATGTCCACCATTGCGGGGCCGCCGCCTTTGAACGGCACATGCAGGATATCGACGCCTGCCATCAGCTTGAACAATTCGCCGCCGAGATGCTGGAAGCTGCCGATCCCGGCAGACGCATATTGCAGGTCGCCGGGCTTCTGCTTGGCGAGCGCCACCAGCTCCTTGACAGAGTTCACCGGCAGCGACGGATGCACCACGAGCACGTTAGCGCCCTTGGCGAGCAGACCGACGGGCGCGAAATCCTTGATCGGGTCATAGGTGAGCTTGTAGAGCCAGGGATTAACGGCGTGCGCCATGGAGATGACCAGCAGCGTGTAGCCGTCGGCCGGCGACTTCGCCACCACCTCAGTGCCGATCACGCCGCCGGCGCCCGCGCGGTTGTCGACCACCACCTGCTTGCCAAGACGCTCGGCGAGATGTGTCGCGACCAATCGCCCCACGACATCATTGCTGCCGCCGGGCGGAAACGGGATGACGAGCCGCACCGGCCGGGTGGGATAGTCCTGAGCCGCGGCGGGGCTCATGAGCGCCAACATCGCAAATACGAGGCGGGCGGCGCTGCGCAGCAACGAGCGCGGGTTGTTCATGAGGGCACCTCCCGTTGTTGTCGGCGCAATTCTATTGAACAAAACTGTAGCAACTGTAGCCCGGCTTGGGCGCCAGCGAAACCCGGGATCGGCGGACGGACGGCAGACGACAGCGGATGGGGGAAAGAGGAGGGGATGACGGCAATCCGCCTCCGCTCTCCGTCATCCGGTCCTCTGTCGTCTCTCGCCCTCTATGCAATAGCCCGCGGAGGGTTTAGATCGTCAGCTCGACCCCCCTGCTGCGGTAGAAAGCATGCGCACCGAACAAGCCGTCCCCGTCCGCCTCGCCGATTATCGCCCGCCCGACTGGCTGGTGGATACCGTCGACCTTGACGTTTCGCTCGCTCCGACCAACACGGTCGTGCGGGCGCGGCTCCGCCTCAAGCCCAATCCGCGCGCCACGGCGCCCGCGCCGGTCGTGCTCGATGGCGACGAACTGCAATTGCGCGCGATCAAGCTCGACGGCGAGACCCTGGCGGCTGACGCCTTTGTGGCCACGCCCGAACGATTGACGATCCCGCAGCCGCCGAACCGCGCATTCGTTCTTGAGACCGAGACCGTGCTGGACCCCTCGGCCAACACCAAGCTGATGGGTCTTTACCGGTCCGGCAACGTCTACACGACGCAGTGCGAGGCGGAAGGATTCCGCCGCATCACCTACTTCCCGGACCGGCCCGACGTGATGTCGGTGTTCACCACCCGCGTTGAAGCCGACAAGGCCGAAGCCCCGGTGCTGCTCGCCAACGGGAACCTGATCGGCGCCGGCGACATTCCGGGCTCCGCCCGCCACTTCGCGATATGGCACGATCCGTTTCCCAAGCCCTGCTATCTGTTCGCGCTCGTCGGCGGCGTGCTTGGCGTCGTCGAGGACAGCTTCACCACGATGTCGGGCCGCCGGGTGGCGCTGAAGATCTTCGTCGAACCCGGCAAGGAAGGCCGCGCCGAATACGCCATGGGGGCGCTCAAGCGCGCCATGCGCTGGGACGAGGAGGCGTTCGGCCGCGAGTACGACCTCGACATCTTCATGATCGTCGCCGTGTCGCACTTCAACATGGGAGCGATGGAGAACAAGGGCCTCAACATCTTCAACGATAAAGCGGTGCTCGCTTCATACGACACGGCGACCGACCAGGACTTTATGAGCGTCGAGACGATCATCGCACACGAATATTTCCACAACTGGACCGGCAACCGCATTACCTGCCGCGACTGGTTCCAGCTCTGCCTCAAGGAGGGACTGACGGTTTTTCGCGATCAGGAATTCACCTCCGACGTCCGCTCGCGGCCGGTGAAGCGGATCGCCGATGTGCGCGCGCTCCGCGGCCACCAATTCGTGGAGGACGCGGGGCCCCTGGCCCATGCGGTGCGGCCGGAAGTGTACCGGGAAATCAGCAACTTCTACACTTCGACCGTCTACGAGAAAGGCGCCGAGGTGGTGCGCATGCTCAAGACCCTGTTGGGACGCGAGCGGTTTCGGGCCGGCATGGACCTTTACTTTGCGCGTCACGACGGCCGCGCCGCCACGGTCGACGAGTTTATCGCCTGCTTCGCCGATGCGGCAAACTACGATCTGAGCCAATTCATGCTGTGGTACCGCCAGGCCGGAACGCCGGAAGTCGTGGTGCATGGTAATCACGATGCCGACGCCAGGACCTTGACGCTCGACATCAGCCAGACCGTGCCGCCGACGCCTGGGCAGCCCGTCAAGGAGCCGATGACGATTCCGCTCGCAATCGGTTTCTTAAGTCCGGATGGAAAGGAGCGGGAGGTCACGCTCGCCGACGGCCGCAAGCTGACGAATGGCGTGCTCACGCTGACGAAGGCGAAGGAGCGCTTCGTCTTCGCCAATCTTCCCGACCGCCCGGTGGTGTCGCTCAACCGCGGATTCTCGGCGCCGGTCAAAGTCACGGCCAATCTGGCCGACGGCGACCTTGCGTTCCTTGCCGCCCACGATACCGATCCGTTCAATCGCTGGCAGGCGATGCAGACGCTCGCGACAGCCCTTCTCATCGACAACGTGGCGGCGCATCGCGCCAATGGCCCGAAACGGCGAGCGGACGCGCTCGTCCATGCTCTGTCCGCCGTGTTGGAAGATCATGCCCTCGAGCCGGCCTTCGTGGCGCAGGCCCTGACGCTGCCGTCGGAGGGCGACATCGCCCGTGAGATCGGCCGCGATGTCGATCCGGACGCGATATTTGCGGCACGGCGCGAGCTGCGGGCCGAGGTTGGACGCAAGCTCAAGGATGCGCTCGCGCAGGCCTACTCGCGCATGGTCGACCATGGCCCGTTCAATCCCGACGCGGCCAGCGCCGGCCGCCGCGCCCTCAAGAACGTCTGCCTCGACCTCATGGCGACGGCCGATCCCGACGGTATCGCGCGCGCTCATGCGCAGTACCGCGACGCCGACAACATGACGGACCGCATTGCGGCGCTCGCCACACTGTCTCACCATGCAGTGCCGGAGCGCCAGGCGGCGCTCGATGATTTCTACCGCCGTTATGAAGGCGACGCGCTCATCATCGACAAGTGGTTCGGCCTGCAGGCCGCGATCCCGGAGGCGGGCACGCTCGCGCGGGTCAAGAGCCTCACCGCGCATCCGGCCTTTGCCATGTCCAATCCCAATCGGGTGCGAGCGCTGATCGGCAATTTCGCCCAGTCCAACCAGACCCAGTTCAATCGCCGCGACGGCGAAGGCTACGCCTTCTGTGCCGACACCGTGCTCGCGCTTGACGCGATAAACCCGCAGGTGGCGGCGCGGTTGATGACGGCGTTCCGGTCATGGCGCGCGCTCGAATCCGAGCGCCGCGACAAAGCCGAGGCCGCACTCAAGCGCGTAGCGGCCGGGGCGTCGCTGTCGCGCGATTTGCACGACATCGTGACGCGGACGCTGGGGACGGGATGAGCAACTTCAAGTGGCATGCCAAAGGGGGTCTCCAGCGTAGGATGTGAACAAGGGAAATGAGAACGGCCGCATTGCTCTCGGGGCCAGCATTAGAAAGCAAACAGATGTGCTTCGCGCTGGCTTGCGGTAAATCAAGGCGGCTTGCGCTGAAATCTTTCCAGCTTAAGGTAAGAGCACCGGAATAGCCTCAGATTTTCGAAGTTCCCTGTTATTTTCCCTGTTCTCAGGAAATTTTGGACCGTCGGTCTTCGGAGGATTGGCGGTGAGAGTGCTGGCGCAGCCATAAGGGAGATAACGGCGTCATGCCGATAACTGCTTCACGTTCGCCGGTTTGGCGCTGTCGAAAAAAGATTCACTTAGCGTTGCTGCTGTCCTTGAAACCAATCGTATCGCACGAAGCAAGCTCCCAGACCTCATCCTCAGGAGGCCGCGCTTATGGCGCGGCCTCCTGAGCCTGTCGAAGGACGCAGGATGGACACGGCACGGCGTCGCCTGTGGCCGTCCTTCGAGACGCGCGCAGGCGCGTCCTCAGGATGAGGTTGATGGATGGTATCGATACGGTCGAACCGGCAAAACTCTCTATTCATACTCGTCCGCTTAGGCTTTTCCGCGAATTAATCGCTTCAATTATTGCGCGGCGGCGCAGCGAGCTTCCCTCCCCCGCTTGCGGGGCAGGGACAGCAAGTGGCGCAGTTATTCTTAAACGGCGCCTTAGCCAATTTTCTTCAACGCGCCGGCATAATGTCGCCAGCGCCGCACGTAGACATCTGCGCCGCTCGCAATCATTTGCGCGGCCTTCTCATCGACTGCGCGGATCACGCGGGCTGGCGCGCCGACCACGAGACTGTTGTCCGGAAACGTCTTGCCCTCGGTCACGACCGCGCCGGCGCCGACGATCGAATTCGTCCCGATCCGCGCCCCGTTGAGCAGAATCGCCCCCATGCCGATCATGCTGCCGTCGCCGACGGTGCAGCCGTGCAGCACGACGTTGTGGCCGATTACGCAAGCACGGCCGATGGTGAGCGGAAAGCCCGGATCGGTATGCAGCGTCGCGTTGTCCTGGATCTGGGAGCGCTCGCCGATTTCGATCCACTCATTGTCGCCGCGCAGCACCGCGCCCCACCACACGCTGGCCTCGGATTTCAGGCGCACGCGCCCGACTACGACCGCGGTCTCCGCGATCCAGTACTGCCCGTCGGCGGGAAATTCCGGCCGCTCGCCAGCAAGTTCGAATATCGGCATTGTCGCGCTCCTCATGTGAGCGGATACTTACGACGTCGCAGGCGCGTTGGCGAGCAGGCCTGCGTCATTCCGGGTCGCTATCGGCAGGTGCCGATGTGCGCGTCTTGTCGTGCCGACCTCGGGTAAACCCGAGGTCGGATGCGGCGAGGCCGGAATTCAGAACCATCGGCAGGGCCTATAGATTCCGGGTTCGCCACCTTCGGCGGCCCTCCGGAAATGACCAAGCCGCCATATGGCCGATTTCATGGAATCGCCCCACCCGCGCCCACGGCAGCGAACCACTGTACTTGCCCGCGCGTTAAGGTATACTCCCCTAGACTATATTGACCGCGACGCCGGCAAAGCCTCGGGTTCACGGTGCTTCGCTATGCTATCCAAAGCATACTCCCCGCAGACGACCCGACAACCCGCCGGGCCCCACCCATGCGCAAGCTCAAGCATACTCCACTGGAATATCTCGTCCGGCAAAGCGTCGGGTTCAGCCATGCGCAACCCCATGCATCCCACACGCAGGATCACCCGTGGCGCATGCCGGTGGCGAATGGCGGCCTGCGCGCCCGCAGGGGCCGCCCGCGCCGGCGCCTGGCCCGCTCCTTCGTAATGGCAGCCATTGCCGCCGCATGTGGCGTCGCGGTCGCTAGTCTCATCCCTGAGATTCCGGAGGTGGTCCGCGACGCCGTCGCGGCGATCACTGGCGCCGAACCAAGCCGTGCGAGCGAAACGCCGGCCGGCGCGGAGCAAGGCAGGGCAAAAGGTCAATCCGCGGCCCAAGAGCAGCCCACGACCATCAGGCTGACGGACGATCAGATCGCGGCGTCCGGCATCGAGCTTGCCGCCGTGCAGGGCGGCACGCTTTCGCGCCGCATCGTCGTGCCCGGAACCATCGTGCCGCACGCCGATCGGATCGCTCGCGTCTCGGTCAAGTTGTCGGCAACCGTTGCGGAACTGCGCAAGAAGCTCGGCGACCCGGTCGAGAAGGGCGAAGTGATCGCTGTGCTTGAAAGCCGCGAGGTCGCCAACGCGAAGAGCGAATATCTTGCGGCGCGCCTCAACAGCAGTCTGCAGAAGAACCTCTACGAGCGCGACAAGGCCCTGTGGGATCGCCACATCATCGCCGAGCAGATCCTGCTGCGATCCGAAACTGCGGCGGCGCAGGCAAAGATGAATCTGGACATTGCCCGGCAAAAGCTTTTCGCCCTGGGGATAACGGAAAAGGAGCTCGCCGCGCTGCCGGACGAGCCGGAAACCGGTCTGCGCCTGCAGGACGTTCGCGCGCCGATAGCGGGACGCGTGGTTGATCGCAAGGTGGACCTGGGCGCAGCGGTCGGACGGGATAATCTTGAGACCGAGCTTTTCACCATAGCCGACCTCAACCGCGTCTGGGTCGAACTTGCCGTCCGCCCGGGCGACCTTCCCGCAGTGGCTGAAGGGCAGATCGTGTCGATTGATGCGTACGGGCTCTCCAGGCGCGCAGTCGGCAAGATCATCTTTGTGAGCCCCATCGTGGACAAGGACACTCATTCGGCGCGCGTGGTCGCCGAGATCGCCAATCCTGACGGCAACTGGCGGCCGGGCTCTTTGGTCCACGCCGAGGTGGCGACCGGGGAACGCTCCGCGGCGATCACCGTGCCGGCACGCGCCGTCCAGACCATCGGCAAGGCCCGGGTCGTGTTCGTTCGCACGCCTGAGGGTTTCGAAAGGCGGACCGTTACGCTCGGCGATGGCGACGACCGGCTGGTCGAGGTTTTGTCCGGCGTTCGCGAGGGCGAGATCGTGGCGGCCGGCAATACGTTCGCGCTCAAGGCCGAGCTCCTCAAAGCGCCTGACGAGGATTGACGGCATCATGATCGCGAGGCTGCTGTCCTTTTGCGTCCAGGCCCGCTGGTCCATTGTCTTCTTAGCCGCAGTCGCTGCGGCTTACGGCGCTTACGAACTGACCCGCTTGCCGCTCGATGCGCTCCCCGACATCACCAACAAGCAGGTCATGATCAACTATGCGGCGCCCGCGCTCGGGCCAGAAGATGTCGAAAAGCGCATCACCTTCCCGATTGAAACCGCAATCTCGGGTCTCGCCGGCATCGAGAGCACGCGGTCTTTCTCGCGTAATGGCTACGGGCAGGTGACTGCGATTTTCCGCGAAGACACCAATCTGTATTTCATGCGTCAGCAGGTTGCAGAGCGGCTCGCGCAGGCGAAGCCCAATCTGCCTCCGGGCGTGGAACCACAGCTCGGGCCTGTCTCAACGGGCCTTGGCGAGGTTTTCATGTACAGCGTCGAATATGCCAGCCCCGATGGAGGGGGCGCGAGCACCGCCAATGGCGGCGCAGGATGGCAGAACGACGGCTCCTATGTGACCGATGAGGGCGAGCGCCTGACTGACGAGGTCGCGCGTTTGGCTTATCTGCGGACAGTGCAGGATTGGATTCTGAAGCCGCAGCTGAAGACGGTTCCCGGCGTGGCCGACATCGACTCGCTTGGCGGCTATGAAAAACAATACATTGTCGAGCCAGATGCAGCCGAGCTGGTGCGCTTCGACATTTCCTACTCGGACATCGCGAAGGCGCTGCAGGCCGCCAATCTCGCAGTCGGGGCGAATTATATTCAGCGCGCTGGCGAAGCCCACCTTGTGCGCGCAGATGCCCGCATCCATTCCATCGACGAGATCGGCCGTGCGGTGATAGCGACGCGCCGCAGCATTCCGGTCACGGTAAATGACGTGGCGAAGGTGCGAATTGGCGGTCAATTCCGTACGGGTGCGGCGAGCAAGAATGGGCGCGAAGTCGTCATCGGGACCGCGCTGATGCTGACGGGGGAAAACAGCCGGACGGTGGCAACCTCGGTTCGCGAAAAATTCTTGGAGATCCGGAGCCATCTCCCCGCCGGCATCGTCGCCAACGTCCTCCTCGATCGCTCGCAGCTCGTCAATGCCACCATCACGACCGTGGCTGAGAACCTTGCAATTGGCGCGCTGCTCGTCATCGCCACGCTGTTTCTTCTTCTCGGCAATGCCCGCGCTGCGCTTATCGCGACCCTGGTCATCCCATTGTCGTTCGCGATGGCCGCAACCGGAATGAACGCTCTAGGCGTGCCGGCGAACCTGATGAGCCTCGGGGCGCTCGATTTTGGCCTCATCATCGATGGCGCCATCATCATTGTGGACAACACGCTGCGACGCATTGCCGAACGACAGAAGCGGCTGGGGCGGTTGATTGATCGCGACGAGCGGCTTGCCGAAGCGCTGAAAGCGTCCGAGGAGATGGTGCGCCCAACCGTGTACGGGCAGATTGTCATTTTCCTTGTGTTCGTGCCCTGCCTCTCGTTTCAGGGCGTCGAAGGAAAGATGTTCTCGCCAATGGTCATCACGCTGATGCTGGCCCTTGCTTCCGCCTTCCTGCTTTCTGTGACGTTCGTTCCCGCAATGGCGGCAATTCTGTTTCGCGGCAAATTGGCGGAAAGCGAGGTTTCCTCGATTCGTTTCGCTAAGCGGCTGTACGCGCCGGCCTTGCGAAAGGCGCTTGCTCATCCCCTGTCCGTGGTTGCGGCGGGAATTGTGACTTTTGGCGCTGCGGTCATTATATTCTTTTTTCTGGGCCGCGTGTTCATTCCAACGCTCGATGAGATCAACGTAGACTTGGCCTCGGTGCGAATCCCATCGATTTCGATGGAGCAGTCGAAGGACCTCGACTTCCGGATTGAACGGGCGCTCCTTGCGCTTCCCGAAGTCAATCTTGTGTTCTCAAAGGCCGGAACGGCCAACCTGGTGTTCGACGCCATGCCGGTCAACGCCTCCGATAATTACGTGATGCTCAAGCCCAGAGGACAGTGGCCGCCCGGAGTTCGCACCAAAGAGGATGTGCAGAAGCGCATCGAGGACGTCACGGCGCCCATCGTCGGCAGTTTCTATGAAATGACCCAGCCGATCCAGATGAGGTTTAACGAGCTCCTCAGCGGAGCGCGCAGCGAGGTGGCGGTTGCGATTTATGGCGACGATCTCGATCAGATGGCCACGACCGCCCGACAAGTCGCTGCTGTCCTCGCAAGGATCCGTGGTGTGGCCGATCTGCGCATCGCTCAGACCCGGGGGTTCCCGAGCCTTGATGTCCGGTTCGACCGCGATCGCATTGCGCGTTATGGGCTGACCATGGAGGACGTTGCAGATACAGTGTCGGCGGCGCTCGGCGGCCGGGCAGCCGGCCTCCTCTTCAGCGGGGACCGCCGTTACCAGATCGTCGTCCGCGTGCCCGACGTTGAGCGCAACGATCTTGCAGCATTGGGCGCGCTGCCGGTCATCCTGCCTGCGGCCACCGGATCCCGCCGTCAATCTTTGCCTTTGCGCGAACTGGCGAGCTTCGACTTTTCAGAGGGGCTGAACGAGATCAGCCGGGATAATGGCAAGCGGCGCATATTTGTAGAGGCCAACGTGCGCGGCCGCGATATCGGCTCCTTCGTGGATGAGGCGCAGGCGGCAATCGCCCGCGACGTACGCATCCCCCCTGGGTCCTGGCTTGAATGGGGCGGCCAATTCAAAAATCTTCAGCGGGCGGTGCGCCGGCTGCAATTCGTCGTGCCAATCTGCATGGTCTTGATTTTTGGCGCTTTATCCATGGCGCTGGGCAGCGTGCCGTTGGCTCTCACAGTGTTTACGGCGGTGCCTCTGGCAATGGCGGGCGGCGTTTTCGCCATCGCACTGCGAGGAATTCCGTTCTCTGTCTCAGCCGCAGTCGGTTTCATCGCAGTTTCTGGCGTCGCCGTTCTTAACGGGCTTGTTCTTATGGCATCAATTCGGCGCCGCTTGGAACTTGGCGAGGATGTCGCCGGTGCGATTTTTGACGGCGCCCTCGAACGGGTCCGGCCGGTTTTAATGACAGCTCTTGTTGCATCGCTTGGTTTTGTTCCGATGGCGATCGCCGACGGCACCGGAGCCGAGGTTCAACGGCCGCTCGCCACCGTCGTGATTGGCGGACTTATCACGTCAACGGCGCTTACGCTGTTCCTGCTGCCCGCCGTTTGCGGACTTCTGTTGCGCCGGCGGGACGCAGGACCGCACAGCCGCTCTGCCAGACAACGATCGTTGTTTGTCGTGGAAGGGCAAGCAGATTTGCGCGCTGCTGAATAATGAGGGACCGTCGTTTGCGCGATATGAGGTTCTCAATCTCCGCATCCGGAGGGTGGGATTTACCAGTCAGAACCGGGTTGCGTCGAGGCCTGCGGAAAATTGACGAGCGGTTCGCGTTCGATTCACTTCAACGCAGGAAGGTGCTACAAGCCGGCGGGGATGGCGGAGTGACGATCACCGAAACGAGCTGTCCCCGCATTGCGGCGCCGGCAATCCATGCTCCATGCCATGCGGGCTACACGGCAACAGCCCGGGGGGACAACCTCAGGGTCAGCGCATCCAAAGCAGACAAACGGAGGGACAAATGAAGAAGACCTTACATCTTTCGTACCTGGCGTCGGCCACGGTGTTGCTGCTGTGCGCGGGCGGCGGCGCCCAGGCCCAACAGGCGCCGCAGGCGCCCAACATGAGCTTCTTCGTCACCAGCGCGCCGATTGGCAAAGGCGGCGACCTTGGCGGTCTCCAGGGCGCCGATGCCCATTGTCAGCAATTGGCGGCCACGGCCGGCGCGGGCAACAAGACCTGGCACGCTTATCTCAGCACAGCCGAAACCCCGACCGCCAAGGCCATCAATGCGCGCGATCGCATCGGGAACGGTCCATGGCAGAATGCAAAGGGCGTCGTCATCGCCCAGAATGTCGACGATCTCCATAGCGCCAACAACAAGCTCAGCCGCGAGACCGCGCTCACCGAGCGCGGCACCGTTGTTGCAGGCGTCGGCTTCACCCCCGTCTGGCACGATGCTCTGACCGGCTCCGATCGCGACGGGCGGGCCTTCCCGGGCAACATGAACCTGACCTGCAACAACTGGACGAGCAGCGAATTCGGCAAGGCGATGCTTGGCCACACCGACCGGACAGGCCTCGCCGACAACGAGTTCGCGCACTCGTGGAATTCCACGCATCAATCGCGCGGCTGCAGCCAGGCCGACCTCATCGCGACCGGCGGCAACGGCCTCTTCTACTGCTTCGCACAGTAGCGGGAATTGCATTGAGGGCGGCGGCGAGCGACCCAAACTGCCGCTGGCCGCCGCATTTTTAGGCGACGCGTTCAAATCATACAGAAGCCATGGCGCGGACGATGCCGTCCCGGCATTTCGCTTCGCCTCAATGCAGCCTACAGCACCGCGGGCGCGCGGGCAGGCCGCGAACCCTCTGCATCCTCTAAAGCAGCAGCTTCAGACGGGCCGCCTGAGCGCACTCCTCCATCACTTTGAAATAACGCTGCACTGCCTCGCGGCCGAGCTCGAAGGGTTGCGGCTCGCCCGCCTTGCGCGCGGCCATGAGCTTGATCTTGGTGACCGCATTGTCGAACTCGGAGTGATTCGACATCAGCACGGTCGCGTTGCGGCTGCCGGCGCGTTCCGCCATCTTGCGCTGCGAGGCGATGTAGGTGTCGAAGTGCGGCACGTCGTTGACGAAGTTGAATGCCGTACCGCCCGAATACGCAACTGTCAGCGGCCTGCCGTTGTCCTTCACGTCAAAGAGCATCGACACGGTTCCGGGCGTATGCCCAGGCGTCAGCACGAGCGTCACGGATGCATCGCCGAGCGTTATCTTTTGATCGTCGCTCGCCACGATGTCGCGCTTCGGTTTGCCGTCCGGAAACTGGTTCACGGATTTCTCGATCGCATCCCAATCCGGCCCGCCCATGACAATTCGCGCGCCGAAACGCTCCTGCATCAGCTTGGCGCCGCCGACGTGATCGCGATGGGCATGGCTGATGATCACGTATTTCACCGCGGAAGGATCGAGCCCGAGCTTCCTGAGGCCGCCCACGATCGCCTCCTCGGAGGCATAATCGTAGAGCGTATCGATCAAGATGATCCCCTCGCGGCTGGTCAGCGCCCAGGACGAATGGAACTTCGTGCCGACGAAATAAAGATTGTCGAACACCTGTGCAGGCTCTGTGAACCAGGTCGCCCGGTCCGGCGGAGGCGGCGGACGCACATCCGCGCCCGGCGCCGTCTGCGGCGCGATGCAGATGCGGGCGAGCGTGCCGGTGAAATCGAATCCCGCCGCCGCTTTAGCCGCCGCCAGGTGCGCCTCGATCGTGTCTGCTCCTTGCTGCGCGAACGCGCCTGCAACGCCGAGCGACGCTGCGACCGCAAGCGCCGCACCGATGAGGTGTTTCATCGGGTCCTCCTCCCATTGTATGTGCGGGCGATACAATCGCAAATCTCTCAACGCCCGCGCCGGTCGCCGATGCGATTGCGCAAAATGAAAATTGGACTTCGAGCGAACCGCGGTCAAGCGGCCCTCTTGACCGCAGATCGCCAACCATTGATGACTGCGGGCCGACGGGGCATTTTTCGACTGCTGCCGAGGACAAAATGGTTGTGCGAGCGGGGCGCGAGTTCCTGGCCATCCCGGGACCCACCACCTTGCCGGACGAGGTGCTGCGCGCGATGCACCGGCCGGCGATCGATATCTATGCGGGCCCGCTGCTGGCGCTCACCGAGAGCCTGTTGGCCGACTTGAGCCGGCTGTTCCGCACCGATGGGCGCTCGTACATCTACATCGCCAACGGCCATGGCGCCTGGGAGGCGGCGCTCACCAACGTGCTTTCCAAAGGAGACAAGGTTCTCGTGTTGGAAAGCGGACGGTTTGCGGTGGGATGGGGCAACGCCGCGGCCTTTCTCGGCGCTGAGGTGGAAGTCCTCAAAGGCGACTGGCGCCGCGCAGTGCGCCCGGCCGAAGTTGAGGCCCGGCTGAGAGAGGATAGAGCTGGAACAATCAAGGCAATCCTGGTCGCGCATATCGATACCTCTTCGGGAGTCGTGAATGACATCGAGGCCATCGGCAAGGCGATCAGGGCGGCCGGCCACGATGCGCTGTTCATGGTCGACGCCGTCGCGTCGCTCGGATGCGTGCCGTTCGAGATGGACGCATGGGGCGTCGACGTCGCCATGTCGGGATCGCAGAAAGGCTTGATGTCGCCGCCCGGCCTCGGCTTCGTGGCCGTCAATGACCGCGCCCGCGCGGCTCATAAGCGCGCCGGGATGCGGACGCCCTATTGGGACTGGACCGCGCGCGACGGCCACGTGCACTACCAGAAATATGCGGGCACTCCGCCGGAGCATCTGCTTTTTGCGCTGCGCGCCGCGCTCGACATGATCTCCGCAGAGGGGCTCAGCGCAATATTCCAACGCCACCGCTTGCTGGCCGAGGCTGTGCGTCGGGCTGTGGCGGAATGGGCGAAGGGAAAAGCGTTCGATTTCAACATCGCCACACCAAGCGAGCGCTCCGATACGGTGACAACGGTTCTGATGGCCGATGGCCGCGATCCCGGTCCGCTGCGCGATTACTGCAATGCAAAATGCGGCGTCGTCCTCGGGGCGGGAATTGGGGAAATGGCCGGTAAGGCGTTCCGCATCGCCCATATGGGACATGTGAATGCTCCCATGATTCTGGGGACGCTCGGGGCGGTGGAAATGGGTCTCACGGCGCTCGCTATCCCGCATTGCAGCGGCGGCGTACAGGCCGCAGTCGAGTGGTTGGGCAAAAGCGTTAAGCCTTGAAAAGCGTTGAGCCGAAGACCATAGGCGGCCCATCGACGATTGTGCAGGGCAACACGGCGGCTTTTGCATTTTCGCCGCATGCGGGAGGGCGGGGATGTTCACTATTTTGTAATTTTGCCTACAGTTCATAAACATAATTTTATGTCCTGAAGTCTGGTCTTCCATGTGCAAAAGCTGTAATGGGACGCGCAAAATCAACGGGGCTGGGGTGCATCTCGAACTATCTTAATCTCAATGCGTCATCCTAAATATGGCAGGAGCGCGCGGCCATGCGGTCGAAGCTGGTCTCCGCGTCTTAGACCGTAGCACTTTGGCGCGCCGATCTGGTATAATAAGCAATTGCGATCGATATAATAAGCAATTGCGATCGCAGGTCCAAACTGCAGCTCGGAACGGGCAATCAACCATGAGTCAAGGGAGGAAGCGTTAAAGGATCGTCGCAGGCCCCTGCAGGCAACGACCTTTGCGTGAGGAGCGTATGGAACCAACCAACATTGCTGCCCCCGACTACTTCCACAAGGTGGTTGACTGCCAGTGGGCATGTCCGGCCCACACGCCAGTTCCCGAGTACATCCGCTTGATTGCGGCGGGCCGTTACTCCGACGCGTACATGATAAATTGGAAGTCGAACGTGTTTCCCGGGGTGCTTGGCCGCACCTGCGACCGGCCGTGCGAGCCGGCGTGCCGGCGCGGCCGCGTCGAGAAGGAGCCCGTGGCAATCTGCCGCCTCAAGCGCGTTGCCGCCGACTTCAAGGACGACATCAAGGCCCGCCTCCCCCGCCCTGCCGCACGCAGGAACGGCAAGCGCATCGCGCTGGTCGGCGCCGGCCCTGCCTCGCTGACCGTTGCCCGCGACCTTGCACCGCTCGGCTACGCCTGCGTCCTATTCGATGGCGACCTGAAGGCGGGCGGCATGATCCGCACGCAAATTCCGCGATTCCGCTTGCCGGAATCCGTGATCGATGAGGAATGCGGCTACATTCTCGATCTCGGCGTCGAGTTCCGGCCCGGCGAGCGGATCGCAAGCTTGAAAGATCTGCTCGCTCAGGATTTCGACGCCATCTTCGTCGGCTCCGGCGCGCCGCGCGGGCGCGACCTCGATATTCCGGGCCGCAAGGAAGCGGCCAACAACATCCATATCGGCATCGACTGGCTGTCCAGCGTTTCGTTTGGTCACATCAGCAGGATCGGCAGGCGCGTCGTCGTGCTCGGCGGCGGCAACACCGCCATGGACTGTTGCCGCTCGTCCCGCCGGCTGGGCGGTGAAGAGGTTACTGTTGTGGTGCGCTCCGGCTTCGACGAGATGAAGGCCTCGCCGTGGGAGAAGGAGGACGCGATGCATGAAGGCATCCCGATCCTCAATTTCCTGGTGCCGAAAGCCTTCACGCACGATAACGGCCGTCTGACCGGCGTCAGCTTTGAAAAGGTGAAGGCCGAATACGACGCCAAAGGCCGGCGCAGCCTTATCCCATCGGGCGAGCCAGACCAGCACATTCCCTGCGACGATGTGCTCATCGCTGTTGGCCAGGAGAATTCGTTTCCCTGGATCGAGCGCGATATCGGCGTCGAGTTCGACAAATGGGACATGCCCAAGGTCGATCCCAGGACGATGCGCTCGACTCACCCGAAGGTGTTCTTCGGCGGCGACGCCGCATTCGGTCCAAAGAACATCATCTGGGCGGTCGCCCACGGCCATGAGGCCGCCCTATCGATCGACATGATGCTCAGCGGCGAGGACATCAACGTCCGTCCGTTGCCGGCCGTCGATGTGATGAGCCAGAAGATGGGCATCCACGAGTGGAGCTACGACAACGAGATCTCGCCGGACAAGCGCCTGCGCGTGCCGCTGCGGGACAAGGTCGTCGCGCTCAAGGACATCAAGGCCGAGGTTGAGCTGGGCTTCGACGCGCAGCTTGCCCTTAAGGAGGCTGAACGCTGCCTCAACTGCGACGTCCAGACCGTATTCACCGCTTCGCTGTGCATCGAGTGCGACGCCTGCGTCGACATCTGCCCAATGGACTGCATCACGTTCCTGGCCGACGCGCCCGAAGCTGAGCTGCGCACCCGCCTGAAGGCGCCGGCCCGAAACCTCGCCCAGGACATCTATGTTGCGGACGGCCTCAAGACCGGCCGCATCATGGCCAAGGACGAGGACGTGTGCCTGCATTGCGGACTGTGCGCGGAGCGTTGTCCCACCGGGGCGTGGGACATGAGGAAATATCTGATTGCAATGACACATGCAGGTTCGAAATGCCATCACGAAGCCCGCTCTGCAGCGTAAACGATTTCGTTGTCCGCTTCGCCAACGTCAACGGCTCAGGGTCGGCGAGCGCCAACGAGCTTTTCGCCCGCGCGGTGTTGAGGATGGGCGTGCCGGTGTCGTCCCGCAACATCTTCCCTTCCAACATCCAGGGCTTGCCGACCTGGTACGAGGTGCGCGTTTGCGAGGACGGCTATCTCGGCGCCCGCGGCGGCTACGACCTCATGGTTGCGATGAACCCGCAGACCTGGGACAAGGACGTGGCCGGCATCGAGCCGGGCGGCTACCTGTTCTACGATGCGACCAAGCCGCTGCCAGCCTCGAAAT
This sequence comes from Hyphomicrobiales bacterium, assembly GCA_021323775.1. GTDB lineage: Bacteria > Pseudomonadota > Alphaproteobacteria > Rhizobiales > Xanthobacteraceae > JAJPKK01. Next base: position 12,598 of record JAJPKK010000011.1, on the reverse strand, counting down.
TCCGCGATGACATCGTGGTGCTGGGCGTGCCGCTCACCGCCATCTGCAACCGCGAATACAGCGATCCGCGCCAGCGGCAGTTATTCAAGAACATCATCTATCTCGGCGCGCTTTCGGCGCTCCTGGACATCGACCCCACCGTCATCGAGGACCTGTTCCTGGAGCAGTTCAAGGGCAAGGAGAAACTGATCGGGGCGAACAAACGGGCGTTGGCGCTCGGCCGCGACTGGGTGCTTTCCAATGTGCAGCCGCGTCCGGGCATGACGCGTGCGTGCGGCTTGCAGATCAGGCGCGCCGACAAGGTCGGCGACCGCATCTATATCGAGGGCAACCAGGCGGCGGCGCTCGGGGCCGTCTATGGCGGCGCCACCGTGTGCGCCTGGTACCCGCTCACCCCGTCGTCATCGCTGGCTGACGCCTTCACGAAATATTGCGCCAAGCTGCGCCATGACAAGGACACCGGCAAAGCCAAATACGCCATCATCCAGGGCGAGGACGAGATTGCCTCCATCGGCATTGCGGTCGGCGCCGGCTGGAACGGCGCCCGCGCCTTCACGGCCACTTCCGGTCCCGGCATTTCGTTGATGCAGGAATTCTGCGGCCTCGCGTATTTTGCCGAAATCCCGGCCGTGATCTTTGACGTGCAGCGCGCCGGTCCGTCGACCGGCATGCCGACCCGCACCCAGCAATCCGACGTGCTCAACACCGCCTACGCGTCACACGGCGACACCAAGCACGTGGTGCTGTTCCCGCAGGATCCCGGCGAGACCTTCGAGTTTTCGGCGCTTTCATTCGATCTCGCCGAACGCCTTCAGACGCCGATCTTTGTGCTCATGGATCTCGAGATCGGCATGAACCAGCATCTCACTGCGCCGCTCAGGTGGGACGACCGCCGCAAATACGACCGCGGCAAGATCATGACTGCGGCCGATCTCGACGCGGGCAAGGATTTCGGCCGCTATCTCGACGTCGACGGCGACGGCATTCCGTTCCGCACGCTTCCCGGCGCCCACCCCACCAAGGGCTCCTATTTCACCCGCGGCACCTCGCGGGACCGCTATGCCCGCTACACCGAGGACGGCGACGCCTACGCCGACAACATGCAGCGGCTGCTGCGCAAGTTCGAGACCGCTAAGGATCTTGTGCCGCGCCCGGTCCGCCGCAACGCCGACAAGCCGACCAAATACGGCGTCCTCTATTACGGCTCGACAGCGCCCGCCATGGACGAGGCGATCGTGATGCTCGAGGAGCGCGGCAACCGCCTCGACATGCTGCGCATCCGCGCCTTTCCGTTCCACCAGGACGTGCCGGATTTCATCGCCGAGCATGAGTTCGTGTTCCTGGTCGAGCAGAATCGCGATGCTCAGCTGCGCTCGCTGATCGTCAACGAGTGCGGCGTCGATCCGATCCGGATCATGCCGATCCTGCACTATGACGGCACCCCGATCACGGCGCGGTTCATCGCACGGGCAATCGGGGAGAACCTGGATGCCCTGAAGGTGGCGCCGCTGCGGGCGGTATCGTAGCGGGCGATTTCGCTATGGCGGCGGGTCGAGGGCGTGTTTTGGGTGACGGAACGGCGTAAAGCGAATGCGCGGCAACGCCGGGAGGGGGCGGGGAGCAACGGCGTAGGCCCGCCCTGTTGCTCCTTCCATCCCTATGGAATCGCGCCCACCGGGTCCATCATGCGCTGGATGATGGACGGCTGGGTCACGGAACTGACCTCGAGCGCCGCGGAAAAGCGATCGTTGAATGAGCTTTCTACCTCGGTAAATTCATCGAAAATCCTCACCGGACCGGGGCCGACCTTCGTGCTCCGGCTGCGGAAGCTCCACCCGAGCTCGTTCATTTCGGTCGCGGACGGAAGCGGATTATCGTTCGCCGTCTTGTTGCCGGCGGGAGGCTCAATCTGCCGACGTTGTTCGGCGGTATTCTTGTTCGTCTGAGCCTCCTTGGTCTGAGCCTCTTTCGTTTGAGCGTCGGCATGAGCCTCTGCGCTCTTGCGCAGGAGCGTTTCGATGTGGCGGGAATGATTTTCGCGCATCGCCGGAAACCAGCATTTGGTCCCCTTATGATTGGGCGCATGCGTGGTCCAGGATGGCCAGGAGCCTGGATATTCCTGCCGAACCGCCTCCGGCGAAGACAGGCACTGGGAAGAAGCGCTCACGTCTCCGAGCGACGTCGCCAGATAGGCGACAGCAGGGGCCGGCAGAAGGAGAAGAAATACGGTACTGCGCGATAACGCCATGCGAGCACCCCCCTTTGCATTACAAAGTCCTAACCACAACGGCCACTTGAGCAAAGGCGGCCGATATTCAATGTTCCCCCATGAAACGGCATCGTCAGGGCTGCGACACGTCCCCAATTGGGCTTCTTGTCCTGTCGCGGAGAAATGGCGCTCCAGGTTTTCCTTAAAAATCAGTTCAACTTTGCTAATTTGATGGCCGATTTAAAGCTTTTTATAGCTCACAACAGAGACCCGGCGCCGCGCACCTGGCCTCCATGAAATGCGAATCACTGAGTAGATTCGCGGACGGATGCATCCAAGTCCACCTGCTGCGTTAGGACTCAAGACGCGCTCAGGTCACCGAGGACCGTGGTGGAACGCAACGAAGCTTCGCGCTTCGCCCCTTCTGTCCGTCCTATTTGACCTGTCCTCGGCGTCCGCGGTCTGCCGGTCGGATTCACTGCCGGACTGGGACAAAATCCACTGCGAGCTGCTGGGCCAGGTCGAGCTGGGCGCGGGTCATCTTGCTCGCAACGGCATCGCGCAGCCGCAAGACATTTTCGCGAATCCGCCATGGTGCGTGCGCCGCCGCGAGATTGAGCCATTTATGTGCGAGGATGACGTTTGGAGTAACGCCGAAGCCTTTGTCGTACATGAGCCCCAGCAGATACTGGCCGGTCGGATCGCCCTGCTCCGCCGACAGCACATACCAATCGACTGCCACGTCATAGGACTGCGGAACGCCGCGACCGTTGGCGTACATGAAGCCCAGGAGCGCCTCGGCATGGGGATCGCCGCGCTGCGCCAGCGCCATCGTCCGCCTCACATAGGCGGCCTCGCTTCGGTCTGCCACACGCGGCTTCGCGAGGGAGGCCGCCTGCGCGGCCGGGATGGCGCCGATCAAGAGACCGAATGCGGCAGATACGAGAGATGCGATCCTGGGCATATTTCTCTCCGGCGTTGCCCCTTAGAGTGAGCCCACTGAGGGATAGAAGAGCAGGGCGGCGTCAACAATCCAGGCGATCCAGATTGCAGGCGCCAGGAACAGGCCGAACGGCAATCGCGTGGTCGGCCGCACGGTGCGGCGGAAATAAAAGTGCAAGGTCATGTAGGTTCCAAGCGCCGCCAGCGCCGCGATCTCGATCGCAACCGGAATGGTCGCCCAGTCGAGCCAGACACCGGCGACCCCGGCGAGCTTGACATCGCCGAGCCCGATGCCTTCGAGGCCACGCCAACGGCGATAGAAGGCGCGCACGCCGAGAAAGACCAATGCCGTTACGGCGCCGCGCAACACCGCCCAGGCCACGGCCTGCGCCCACATGTCGGCGTCCTCAATCGCTGCATAGGCGAGACCGAGCGCGAGCGCAGCGGCCGTCAATTCGTCCGGAATGATGAAGCGGCGCCCATCGATCGTTGCGATCGCGACCATGAGGACGGCGAGACCTGCGCCCCACGCACCGCGCGGACCCGGAACCAGGACGACGCTCGCGACGACGCCGGCGGACAATGCGGCACCCGCGAGCACGAAGTGTGCGGCCCGCATTGCCGACGCCATTCGCAAGATCGAGGCGGACCAGCGTGCCAGCATTGGGGGCGACAAGATTATTCGCGCTCGACGATGGAACGGGCTCGACGGCACCGCGAACCTAAGGCGGATTTGGCTCATGTTGAACCACTTTTGCATTCGTGGCGATCACCCTTCCGGCTCCGAGCTGTCCCTGCCCTTCTCTATCCGCCCGCATCCCCCCGCGGCGGAGAGCCGGGTTTCGGCGTCCTCGGGACACGCCCGGCAACGCCTAACGGCCTTTTGGCACGGGCGGAACCTCCGGCGGAACCGGTCCGATGGTGCCGCGCAGCTTGGTCCGCAATTCCTCGGCGACGAAACTGGCGTCGACGCTGTCGCGAATGATCTGCGGGCGGATGAAGACGATCAGCTCGGTTCGGGCGTTCGTCTTGTCCTGGTGGGAGAAGGCGTCGCCGATATTCTGAATCTGATCGAGCAGCGGAATGCCGCCGCGGTTGAGATTCTGCTGCTCCTGAATCAGGCCCGCCATCAGGACGGTCTGGCCGCTCGCAACCCCGATGGAGCTCTTGACCTTCCGCTGCGAGAAGGTGGGATTGCCGCCGACGCCGTTCTGATCCTGAACCTGGCTGATCTCCTGCTCGATATCGAGCCGCACATGGCCGTTGGCGTTGACGCGGGGAATCACACGAAGGATGATGCCGACGCTGCGGTAATCGATGGAGTTGACGACCGAGCCGTTGCCGGTCAACAGGGTCGCGGAGCCTGTCGTGATCGGCACGTCGCTGCCGACCATCAGGGTCGCCACCTCGTTGTCGACGACCACCACCGACGGATTCGACAGCACCTTCGTGGTGGTCACCGCGTGCAGGGCGTCGAGCACCACGTTCGGCAGGTTTTCGTTGCCGACCAGGAAATTGAAACCCGGAAATGCGCGACTGAGGGCGGCGCCCACCGTATTTGTCGAAAACAGGGAGTTTGACGAACTTCCCGGTTGACTCGAGTTCATCGCCGTCGGGATGTTCGATGCATTGCCTACCACGCCGTGGTATTTGCTGTTGAGAAAGAACTGCACGCCGTAGGAAAGCTGGTCGTTAAGCGTGACCTCGGCGACGGTTGCCTCGATGGCGACCTGGAGCTTCGGACGGTCGAGCTGCGCCAAAGTCCGCGCGATGATCTGGTAGTTTTCCGTGCTCGCATAAATGAGCAGCGAGTTGCCTGCCACGTCGGGCGTAATCCGCACGCCTTCAAGCACGGGCTGACCGCCGCCGGCGCCGCCCGTGGGGGTGCGTCCCTCCAGGGCGCTCGTATCGGTGCTGGCGGCGGCCTGAGCCCCCGTGCGGCCAAGCGTGCTCCCGGCGCCCAACCCCCCGGCCGCGGCCCCTGTCCTTCCGGTTCCACCGAGGCCGCCGCCGCTCGCGCCGCCGCCCCCAAAAGCGCCGAACGAACTGCCAAAACTGACATTGGCGCTCGCCGACGGGCCGCTGGCGGTCAGGCGGTCGGTCGAGCCCGACGTTATACCCAGGCCGCTACGCGGCGCGACCTGGCTGGCCGGCGTATCGAATGAGCCGCCCCCGCCGACAAAGATGTCATTCAAAACGCGCGCCAACTGGCGCGCCTCGCCGTATTTAACCTGATACACGTGCACGCCGCTTCGCGCCGTATCAGCGGCATCGAGCCGGCGGATCCAGGTCTCGGCCGTCTTTAACAGATTGGGTTTCCGGGTGACCACCAGGATGGCGTTCAAGCGGGAGATCGGCTGGAATTTCACGATGTTCTGACTGAGCCCCCCATCGCCGGAATCCATGATCTTTTCGAGTTCCGTGATGATCGGCTCTGGCGAGCTGAAGCGCACCGGATAGACGCCGACCGATTGCCCGCGCATCCAGTCCACATCGAAGCCGAGCACGGTTTCGATGGCGGCCTTGCGCTCGGCGCCGCTGCCCTGAATGAGCAGGAGGTTGCGCGTCGTATCGGCGCGCACCGTGCCGGGCTTGGTGGCGAAACTGTCGAGCAGCTTGATCAGTGTTCCGGCGGAGACATAACGCAGCGGCACCACCGAGACTCCATAGCCCGGCTCGGCGTGCGCCTCGGCCGTGTCGAGGTTGCCGGCGCCGACGGCGTCGCCGAGCGGAATCAGCCGGTAGCCCTGGACATCCTTTACCAGCACGACGCCGCTCAGGCGCAGCGCGTTCTCCAGAACGAACAGCAGATCGGATCTCGGGACCGGCCTGCCGGAGGACAGGCTGATCATGCCTTGCACGCGCGGATCGATGGTGTAACCCGTCTGCAGAATGTCGCCGAGGACGACCTTGGCGACCGATGCAATCGGCGTGTTCTCGAAATTGAGCTCGTATCCTTCGCCGCCCGCGGTCGGCCGCGGCTCCGCGCCTTCGACCGCAGGAATTGTCACGCCAGGGTAAACCTGCGCCCTGGCGCCAGTGCCGCCGGTGCTCTGGGCGGTGGCGGCTCCCTGTTGGGGATAGCGCGGCAGGAGATCGAGGGAGCGCACCCGGTCCATAATGTCGGGCCCGGTGGAGGCCACCCGGCCGTCCGGCGGCGGCTGCAGGCTGCCGCAGGCCGCGAGCAGGCCCAAACTCAGAGTAAAAAAAGCGGCGCGCGATGCGCGGCGCAGCAATCGGGGACCATGCGCGAAGTTGCTCGATTGACTCAAGTTACGACGCGCCCCCCTTCACCTGCTTTCGCGTCAAGCCCGCAGCGCTGCCGACCAAAGACGGCCGACAAAGCCCCTTCGAACAGCGCAATTGCTAGTAATGCCCCCCACGACAAGCTAACCCCGCCTCAGCCTTAACGCAATGTTAAATCTCGCGCCTGCCAATGAAGCCGTTTCTGAATCGCAAACAACTATGACGATGACCGCATTATGCTGTCGCTTTTTTCTAGACAGTCTTTGGGAACCAGGAACAGAACTCTAGCGCCCAAAAAGCGGCGCAGTCGTGGCTATCTCGTGGTCCGCGATGATTGGCCGACATTTGATCGGTCACTGTGTCCGGCCCGCAACAATTTGCGCGTCGCGATGCGGACCTACGAGAGTAAGATGCGCTGAGCGCCAGCCAAGCCCGGTACGCCTGCCCGCAGGGCACAGCCGCTCATGGTTTTGTTCCGCTCAACTATCCTTACTCATGCTGCCGGGGGATGCGATGGCGGATGGTGAAGATGCGATTTCGATCGTGCCGGGACGCCGCTGCGGCGAGTGCTCGCTGTGCTGCAAGCTCATTCGGGTCGATGCGTTCGCAAAGCCCCCCGGAACCTGGTGCGCCCACTGCGCGCCCGGCAACGGCGGTTGCAGGATTTACGATGCCCGGCCCGCCGAGTGTCGCGATTTTTATTGCGCCTGGATGGTATCGCCTGGTCTCGGCGAGGAATGGCGCCCGATGCGCTGCAAGCTCGTGCTGCGCCTTGAATCGGACGGCAAGCTGATCGCGGTTCACGTTGATCCGAGCGACCCCACTGCGTGGCGCCGCGAACCCTATTTTCGCACGCTCAAGCAGTTTGCGATCGAGGGAGCGGACATCAACCAGCAGGTGATCGTCTACATCAGGAACCGCGTCATTGCGATCTTTCCGAACAAGGAGGTCGAGGTCGGCACCATGAATCCCGGCGATCATCTGGTGGTGCGCGAGGTGCGCGGCCCGAACGGCCGCGATTGGATCGCGTTCATCGAGGCGGCCGGGCAGGGGGCCGCCCGATGACCATGCGCGGCGCTCCAGCGTGTCCGGTCATATCGAACACTCTCCAGAGTCATTGGCCGGCTTGTCCCGGCTATCCAACGCAAGTCTTCGTGTGCAATTATGAAACTTGCTAACTTACTTAAAAATACTGCGCGATTACTGCCACAGTTGCCCAATACTCCGTCACGAAAAGCGGATTCACTCCGGGGCGCCAATCTGCTGACATTGTCCTGCCCGCATTTGAGCACGATCGGAGGTGCGGCATCTTTGCCACAGATAAGAAATTTATGCCGTTTTTCGGGCCCGCCGCCAGGGAATCGACTGGAATCCGACTCCCAAATGATAAACGGTAAAAAGAGAGCCCTAGTGTGGACGGCTCTTCTCGTGGGAGGGACTCATGACCAGGCATGGTAAATTGGTTGCATATTTTTCGAGCACGGTCGCCACTGCATTGCTTGGCGCCGCATCGCTCATGCCGTCTTCGGCCGCGTTGGCGGCCTGCGTAGGCCCCGGGGCTCCGGACAACGCGCAGACCAAGTGCGTGAAGGCCATCACGATCCCCGGCAATCCGCTGACGAGCTTCGACATCAGCTGGGCTGATCCGAAGCGCGCGGAATACTATCTTGCCGACCGGTCGAACTCCGGCATCGACATCATCGACACCCAGCACCTGACGTTCAAGCGGACCATTCCCGGCTTCAAGGGCATCGTGCTCAACAAGGCCGGCACCGCGGTCGACAACAATCACTCCGGGCCCGACGGCGTGGTCAACCACGGCCGATGGCTCTACGCCGGCGACGGCGACAGCACGCTCAAGGTGATCGACCTCAATGCGCCGACAGCGAGCGCCATCAAGCAGTCGATCAGCACGGGTGGGACGACCCGCCTTGACGAGATGGCGATCACCGGGGATGGCGAGTTGCTGCTCGCCGCCAACAACGCCGAGGATCCGCCATTTGCAACGCTGTTTTCCGCCAATGGCGACGCGGCCACCAGCAACACCTTCATCATCGCAAGAATCTCGGTCAGCCCGACGATCATCCCCGCCGGCTTTGGCCTGTCGCTTGAGCAGCCAGCCTGGGATCCCACGACCCAGCGCTTTTATACGTCGATCCCAATCATCGCCAACAACCCGACGGGCTGCAACTACGGCCAGCTCAGCGGCCCAATCACGTGCAGCGGCGGCCTGCTGGTGACCGATCCGGATAATCCCATTCCGGTGCTGGGCGCTTTTGATCCGGTTTCGGGCCAAGGCGTCGTTCCGCTTCCTTCCTGCGGACCGAACGGCGCCACGGTCGGCGTGAATGACAACCTGCTTTTGGGCTGCACCCCGGGCAACTTCCCGCCCGGCACGACCACGTTGGTCATCAATGCCAAGACCCACAACACCGCCAGCGTCAACGGCATCACCGGCTCGGACGAGGTGTTCTTCAACAAGGGCGACAGCCGCTATTATCTGGGCGCCAGCAAGGCCATCAAGCCGGCGGGTTCCAACCTCGGCAGCGGCGCTGTGCTCGGCGTGGTCGACGGAACGAGCGTCCTGGTCGAGACCATCCCGCAATCGTCCGGCTCGCATTCGGTGGCGGCCGACGGCAAGCGCAGCCTGATCTTCGTTCCGCAGATCTGGACCAGGCCGGCGGGCGCGATCCCAGCCGGAGACGCCAACACCATCGACGGCGGAACGGCAACCGTGGGCGAACTGCTATGCGGCGGCACCAACGGCTGCGTTGTCGTCTACAGGCATAATGTCGACGAGGACCACGACGAGGACGCGCCTGCGAGCCACTAGCCCGGGGCCGTAACGAACCCTCATCCGGTCGGACGGTCCCGCCATTCGGCTCGGTCGACACCGAACGGGATGTGCAAATTGGAGGCCGGGGCAATCCCCGGCTTCTGCCTTTTTGCGGCGCCTGTGCCGACGTGGGGGCCGCCGTAAGGGCCGCCTGAAAGCCGCTGGTGAGCTATCAGGCCATCGTCCAGCTTATCGCCGCGACCACAACTGAGGCCGGTCTCAAGGTGCGCTGCGAACTCGATCAAAACACCTATCCGGCCGGCATCAAGGTCTCCGACGCTGAAATCAGAACTGTCAATCTTGTCCGCCATGACTTCCATGGCGAATGGAACTATACGATCAGCCCAAAACTACACCCATTGAAGCGGCAGCAAGCGGACGAAACCTTAGGCGAAATCCGGGATAGGCCGTCTCCAGATTTGCCCAAGCTCCATCCGGGCTACGGGCTGGTGCCCAGAAAGCCGTATTGCCGCGCCATCTGCCTGCCGCGCGTGATGCGAAAGCCCAACGTCGCAAAGCCGATTGCCACCGCGGTGTCGAGCCCATAGGCGGGCAGCGACAGCAAGGTGCCGTCGAACAGGGCAAAGTGGATGAATCGCACCGCGGCGCCAAGCATGAACATGTAAAGTACTGCCTGCCACCACGGACGCCACGTCTGCGCTATGGCGCGCCCCGCCTGCCACGCTGCACCGCCGCCGAGGACGACGGTGACGAGGAGGAACGGTCCGGCAGTCTCCAACACGAAATCCAGCATGGGGTATCATAGCGCGGGGTTGTAGGCGGGCAAAGGCACCCCTTCGACAAGCTCGGGAGCGCCGTGCCCCCTTTCGAGGGCGGGTGGGCACGCGGAGCCCTGTCATCGGGCCGGCCGAAGGCCGGACCTGTTGGCTTTGCCCGCCCTGCGCGCTGCGTGCGTCGAAGCAACCTTCGGGAGCGGGCGTTCCGCCCGCAACCGCGCATCTCGTAGCCGGATGCAGCGAAGTGTAAGCGGGGATCAGCGCAGCGCCAAGCGAAGCGCCCTTGCGCCGCGCCCCGCCCGGATCGGACGATTGCCGATTTTGGGAGATTTGCTATGTGTGAGCAGCGGGGAGCAGCTACCCCGAGGTTCCGATGCCAGAGCTGAAGCTCATCGAAGGCGATCTTGATGTTCCGGTGCGGGTGCCCGCGAGCGGCACGGTCGCCAGCGTGGCAAACGGGACAGCCGTGCTCGTGCCTAGCAGCGTTCTGCGCGACATCGCTGACGGCAAGGTCGCCCGCGCCGATCTTGATCCTGTGCTCGACGCTCTCGACGAGGAACAGGAAATCACCGCGAGCATGGCAGCATTCCGCAAGAAGACCACAGGCGTCGACAACACGATCTTCGTTTCCGCGAAGGTTCCTCGACACCGGCCGCGCATCGAGGTTGCCATCGATCCGCCGACGCATCTGGACAGGTTCGGCGATACCGCTTCCGTCGCGATGTCGCGATTGCTGATGGGAGCATTCTTGCAGGCAGGCTTCCGCCGCACGTGCAGAGGCAGGTGTGCGACTTTCTTGAGCTCAACCGGGATGTGCTGATTGATTACTGGGAGCAGCGCATCGACGACGACGAGTTGCGCGAGCGTTTGACGCCAGCGCCGAAGCAGTAGCCCGCTTGGCTCCTACGTTGTCGAAGAAGGCGGCGGCCGGACATGCCCGGCCACCTTTGTCTCGTTGCAATTCGCACCGCGGCCTACGGCGCCGCCTGCGCCTTCGCGGCCGCGATGTCCGCCTCGCTGCGGAATGACATCACCGTGACCTTCCGGGTGCGGTAGGACGGCAGCACCACCTTCATCTGGCCGTCTTTCTCGTAGAGCGACACGTAACGCACCTCGGAGCCGCGCGTCGGAATATCGAAGGCCGTGAACATGTTGGCCTTCGGGTCGTAGCGCAGGACCTGGTCGGTCATCCAGATGTTGAGCCAGGCGTTGTGGTGGGAGTCGACCGCCACGTGATAGGGCTTGCGCAGCGGCGGCAGCGGGATGGTGGTCGTCTCCTGCGTGCGCGTGTTGATCTTGGCGAGGGTGCCGGCCCATGAATTGCCGACATAGAGCACGTCGTCATTCTTGTCGGCGCCCATGCGGCGCGGTCCCTGCGCGTAGGGGGCCGGGTTGCTGAAGTCGGGCGCGCCGTTCTTTTCGTAGAACGCGATGTCGTCGGGCGAAAGCCGGGCGCGGACCGCCTCAACCGGCGGCAGCTTCATCTCCCTGGCGGTGCCGTATTTGCCGTCGCCGATGCCTAAGGTGTCGATCGCCATCTGGGCCCAGTAGCCATTGCCGTCGCGGTCGGCCGCGACCCCATAGGTGAGACCGATGCCGCCATTTGCGGCCTTCGGCGTCGGCGACTTGTACTCGGTGAACTTCTCGGCCGCCGGATCGAAGCGCAGCGCGCCGGTCGGCGACGACACCCAGATCATGCCGCGGCCGTCATAGTCGACCGTGGTGGCGCCGCCGGTCGGCGCCATGCCTTCCGGCGGGATGAACACTTCGATCTTGTCGGTCTTGGTGTCGAGCTTGCCGAGTCCGCCCTTGCCGGGGTTGACGTTGAACCAGATGGTGCCGTCCGGGGTGCGCGTCATGCCGTGGGCCGGCGCCGCGAGGCCGTTGGCGGCCGCAACCTTCAACGGCTTGAACGCGCCCGTCTTGAGGTCGAATTTGCCAAGCGTGAGGACATTGTTGGGCACGTTGCAAGTGAAGTAGATGCTCGCGCCGTCGGCATCGATCCAGGCGTCATGCACGCCGAAACCCGGATAGACGTAGGACGGCGTGCCGAGCGACCAGTCGGCGCCGTTGTTGGTCAGCACCTTGTAGGGCATGCCAACATCTGGATCCGGCGGCGCTTCGTAGTCCGTGAAGACTACGCGGGCCGCCTCGCCGCTCGGGCGCGGCCGCAAATTGAACTTCATCGAGGTCTCGCCGGGGCCCCGCGCCCGCGCCAGGTAGGCGGCAAGCTGCTTCTGATTATGCTCCAGCACCGGGCTCGCCTTGTGGTCCGGCCCCTGATAGATGCCGTAGACATTGGCGTGCTTCATCAAATTGATGATGGCGTTCCAGCCGGCCTCATCGAACTTGTGCTGGAGGATGTAGCTCGGCGTGTGGCAGGCGGTGCAGTTGTTCTGCACGATCGTCTTCATGTTGGCGTCTTCCGGCGTTGAGTCGGGAAGCGCAGCGAGGATCATGTCGCCCGGCAACTGTCGCACGAAATCTTTCAAGGGCTTGAGCGTGAAATCCTGCCGCTTGGCGGCAGCAATTCTCATTTTGACCTTTCCGCGTGTCGGGCCGGGTTGGCGAGGCGATTTTGGTGCGGCAAGTTGACTCGGGGGACGGTTAGCGGGTTGCGTTGGAGAT